>CAZYAH010000192.1:0-4598 GCA_964645595.1 uncultured Alicyclobacillaceae bacterium
GCTGCTGCCGTGCGCCTTGAAACAACCGCCGGCCACGCCGAGAAACGGAGCGCCGCCGTACTCTGCGTAGTCAAACTTGTCGCGGAACTGGCGGAGTGCGGGTTTCATCGCCGCAGCGGCCAGTTTCGTCACCCAGCTTTGCAACAGCGTTTCTTTCAACGCAGCAAAGATGCCAAGCCCAACTCCTTCCGTCAGCTTGAGCACGACGTTTCCGACAAACCCGTCGCAAACCGCCACGTCGACACCGCCGTCGAGCAATTCCCGGGCCTCTACATTCCCAATGAAGTTCAACCCAGACGCCTTCAGGCGCTGAAACGCATCCTTGACCACTGCATTGCCCTTGCCCTCTTCGGAGCCAACGTTGAGCAATCCAATCCGGGGTCGGTCGACTCCTAACACGTACTTGGAATAAGCGTGCCCCATATACGCGAACTGGAGCAGGTGTTTGCTGTCCGCATCCATCGTCGCGCCCGCATCGAGGAGTAGCACGCCCTTCCCGTTGAATGTGGGCAGGACCGGCGCGAGCGCGGGGCGATCAATCCCTTCAAGCCGTCCAATGACCAACAGCCCGCTGGCGACCAGAGCTCCCGTGTTGCCGGCGGACAGCATGGCGTCTGCTGCTCCGTCCTTGACCATCTTCGCTGCCATCACCATGGAGGAGTCCGGTTTTCGGCGCACTGCGCGAACCGGCTCTTCGCCCGCCTCGATATAGGTCGACGTGTGAACAATTCGGACGTTCTCTGGCAGTTTGGCGACCTGGCGTATGCTGGCTTCGTCGCCAACCAGTACAACTTCCACGTCAGCCCGCTCCCTGGCGAACTGAACAGCGCCAAGAACCGGCGCTTTCGGGGCGTAATCTCCCCCCATTGCATCAACGACAATCTTCATCTTTCCACTCCTTCTGTGCCGAGTCCTTGCACATCGGAAGGGTTCATCACGACCCAGATCACCCCGTCCAGTACTTTCCCCGCTTCCGAAACCGTTTCTACCCTGCACTTGGCCACCGAGCCGCGAACCTTGACGACGTCGACTCTCGACCTGAGCGTTTCACCAAGGTAGACGAGACGATGGAACTTAAGTTCTGATTTGGCTGTTACCACAATGTCCGCGTCCATCACCGCCGTCGCAAGGGAATTGACCTGCGCAAACAGGTAGTGTCCGCGAACAATTTTGGTCCGAGCGAAGACGTGGATATCCGATGGCTGGAACACAGACGTCGCGAATCGGTTTAGTTGCAGATCCACAATTTCTCCGACGACTTCATACTGCTCCATTGCCCGGACCACGTCGTGGTGTTCGGTTGCAACCTGGCGGATTCGCTCCCGCGCTTCCGGGATGTTCAGCGCCATGCGATCCAGTCGAATCGTCGCCACACTGACGCCGAAGTGCTCGGCCAATTGTTCGTCGGTCGCAAAGGGATTCTCGTGAACGTAGCGCACAAGCGCCTCTCTTCGCTCGGATCTTTTGAGTGTCATCCGCTTACCCCACAGTTTTAATACCAGATAATATGACCTGGTGCTAAATATCATACCGCAGCGACCGGGAACACACAAGTGATCAAAAATAAAAAGAGCCGGTACATCGACCGGCTTTCTGCTCACAGCATTATTACTTTACGTTCAACACCGTACGGCCCTTGTAGGACCCACAATTCTTGCACGCGTGGTGCGGCAACTTGTACTCGCCGCACTGCTCACATTTCACCATTCCCGGCAGCTCCAGTTTGAAGTGGGTGCGGCGCAGGCGTTTGCGAGTCTTGGAAATTCTATGTTGCGGTACTGCCAACTGAGACACCTCCTTTGAAATACCGGAGACCATCTTACTGTGACTCGTCGGACGAAAGCAAGTCCCGGAGTGCCGCAAGTCGCGGATCAATCGTCCGCGTATCACAGTTACACGTTGTGCGGTTGCGGTTGCAGCCGCACACGGGGCACAGTCCTTTGCAGTCCACGTCACAGACTGGACAATACTCCAGCGCCAAGTTGATGGTTTCTTCGATATACGGATCCAATACGATTTCGTCGCCAGGGACGAAATGAATGTCCTCGTCAACCTTTGACGGCTGATTGGTAAACGATTCGTCGAAAGGTGCGTCGAGCGCCTGCGAGTTGTGCTCGAGGCAACGAGAACATTGATACGTAACCGTGGTGTGGAGCGTTCCTTTGACGCGAAAGATGTGATTCGACGTTTCGGCTCTTACGTCCGCGCGAACCGGTCCAATCTCCTTGACCTGCGCGTTCTCTTCCGCAATGCGCGGCAATGCGAGCGACTCGTGCAGTTCCACGCCGTGCTCGGCCGTTTGTACGCTCCGCAAGCTAATCTGCATGCCTACCACCCTATCGGCAACAAGATTGAGTATACCTTGTTCAGCAATTCGGTGTCAATGAAAAGTCCTTGCCATGTCCCTACGACAAAGAGGCGTCTTGACATCGCTCTTCCGTCGCTGTGTGCAGTCTTTCCAACAGCGCGTCCAGCACCGCCACAGTCGCTTCGTAGCCAGCGTCGATGGCTTCCTGCGCCTTGTGAAACTGGGAGACGCCGACGTGCGAGACATCCGGTTCAATCCGAAAATCCGCGGCCTGAATCCGCTGTTCGACCAGGTGCTGTTGCATCATGTCCAAGGAGTACATGATAACGTCCATGATAGTCTCCGGCACGGTCGGCACCCGTTGACCAGCGGCCACGTCGACCGCAATGACAAAGTCTGCGCCAAGTACGCGACACGCCTCAATCGGAACGCGCTCCACCACGCCGCCGTCGACAAACACGCCTTCGCTGGTGACAAACGGGACAAACACGCCGGGAATTGAAATACTGGCGCGGACCGCGTCCGAGATCCGCCCGGTCGTCATCAGCACGGTCTTGCGTTCCGTGAGTTCCGTGGCGACGACGCCGAACTTCGTGTCCAGTTGCTCAAACTTCAGTCCCCTGGTCAGCAATGTGACCATCTGGTGAAGTTTCTCGCCCGCGATAAGGCCGACCTTAGGCACGGTGAGATCCAGCCAGTGCCGCCAACTCAAGGTGGCGGCCAGCCGTTCCATAAACTGCGGCTTCATGCCTGTGACATAAAATGCGCCGACCAGACTCCCCATGCTGGATCCTGTCACAACGTCGGGGCGAATTCCCCGTTCTTCCAAGGCTTTGAGAACCCCGACATGGGCAAACCCCTTCGCTGCTCCAGAACCAAGCGCAAGCCCCACTCTCTTTCGGCTCACACGCCATCACCTCAACGCTGGAACCGGTGCCCGCACTTGCTTTGAACGCGCGGTGACGGGTTCGCTCTGCTAGCCAGTCTCTGCAGTCTCCCGCAGAATATGCCAGCCGCCGCCATTCTAATTCTGGGCAGAAAACTTGGCGATGAGGGCCTTGGCAACCGTCTCCGGCACGAACGGGGTAACATCTCCCCCGTGGGCGGCTACCTGTTTGACCAATGAAGAACTGATGAAGGACACTTCGGGGTGAGTCGGGATGAACACGGTTGGAACCGCTGGCTCCATCGTTCGATTCATATGCGCCAAGCGAACTTCACTTTCGTAATCACTCGCATCGCGAAGACCTCGGACAATCACCTTGGCGCCAGCGAGGCGAACGTAGTCAACCAACAACCCCTGAAATTGATCCACTGTGACGTTGTCGAAGCCGACCGTGGCGTTCTGAATCTGCAGGATCCGATCCTCGACCGAAAACAGCGGCGTTTTCCCTGGATTCACCAGTACTGCCACAATGACTTTGTCGAACAGCTGAGCAGCTGTCTCGAGTACGGCCAGGTGGCCGTTTGTAAATGGATCAAAGCTCCCAGGATAGACAGCTGTCTTCATGACTCCTCACCCCCGTTCCCATCCATCCGGTAGATGGTGATCCCGATATCGCCGTACACTCTGCTCTTCCACACCGCGTAATCGCCGACGCGGTCGGGTAGCACAGTGGTCTTGGGGTGTTCGCACACGATGCCGTCCTGGGGCTTCAGCTCGCCCGTGCAGACCACCGCCAAGACGTCATTCCATAAATTCAGTTGGTATGGAGGGTCGACAAACACCCAGCCGACTTCGCGCAGGGTCTCCCGGATGTAGCGCCACGCCGTCAACCAGTCCTGGCGCAGGATGGTTGCGCGGTCTTCGGCCCGACACCGTTTGACGTTCGACTTGATGGCCGCGATGCTCGCCGGGTGAATGTCCGCAAATACGGCCCGCTTCGCGCCGCGACTCAGGGCTTCGAGGCCGAGCGCCCCGGAGCCGGCGAACAGATCCACAGCCGCCCCGTCGCCCCAATTCCAGCCCATAAGGTTGAACATGGATTCCTTCACTCGATCCGTTGTCGGCCTGGCGACCTGTCCTTTGGGCGCGACAAGCTGTAACCCTCTCCACTCGCCAGCAATGATTCTCACAGTCTGTATCACTCCATGCCTTGTTTGGGAGCGCATTGGATTCTCGCTTAACTGTACCACAGAAAAAAGTGGGACAAAAATGTAGGGAAGGGTGTATAGGTTTGCGAAAGTGGGAAAAACTGTGGATAACAACGGCGAGAGCTGTTGTAGGCAACCGCGGGAGAAGGCTTACGTTCCCCATAAGCGCTTCCCTCCGGTTTCTCCTCTCCCAGAA
>CAZYAH010000193.1:0-4589 GCA_964645595.1 uncultured Alicyclobacillaceae bacterium
AAAAGAAGCCGGCTGTTCGCCGACTTCTTTGGTGATTCACTCTACTCGTATCGAAGAGCTTCCGTCAACCGGGTCTTGGCCGCTCTGGAAGCCGGTGCTAAACTGGCGAAGATGCTAACGAGCAGACCGAACAGCCCGGTACACAACAGGCTGGTCCATGCGACTTCGAAGTGATACGTCAAGGAATGCACTTCGAGGAACGTCGATGTCAGATACACCAGCAGAACACCCAGTGCTGCGCCAATCAATGTGGCGGCTACCCCTATCCCAAGTCCTTCCACAAGAACCATTCGCGTGACTTGTCGTCGCGTGAGACCCACGGCCCGCATCATCCCCAGTTCGCGAATGCGCTCCATGATGTTTATCAGCAGCGTATTCGTAATGCCGATGCCTGAAATGATGATGGACAAGACGACTAAGCCGTTGATGACGGAAAACGATCCGGTCAATGTTGCCTTCACAACGGTAACCCAATCTTCCGGTCCAAACATCTGCTCGATTCGGTCTCCGAACTGCTGGAAGATATGGTCTCTGAGCTGTAAAGGCGTCGTGTCTTTGTCTTTAATGACAAGGGCGTGTTTTTCGTAGGTAATTCCAAAGTTCTCTCGAAAGGATGCTTCCGAAACAAACGCTCCGTAGCCGCTGTTTTTCATGGTGTCCACCACCGCAACGACCTTGAAATCTTTGGGCCCATCTAGCGTCTGCAGTTGGATGTTCTGACCCACCTGGCCGCCCCATACCTGGTAGGAGATTTTATCTAACACAATTTCGTTGTCCTGCAAAGACTTGATGAGATCACTAGGTTGGCCTGATGTCGTGAACAACGGAAACCGATTGATCCAATCCGCTCCGACACCATACACTGGGAGTTTTCGCTTCTCACTTTTCAAATTCCAGACGGCGTCGATCTCAGGGTACGTTTGCGCATCCGCCACTCCGTCGGTGGCACGCAATCGAGCAAGATCCGACGCATCCATGTGGTGGAACTGAACATCCAGATTACCTCCATAGGTCGCCTGAATCGTCCGTTCGTAGGTTTGCAAGAGTGCCGAATTTAGAGAACTCATCAAGACAATCAAGGCAATGCCTTGGCACAGGACAACCGAGGTCATGGACGCACGGCTGAGATTCCGCTTCAGATTGAGCAAGGCCATTTCGCCGCTAAAACCAAATACCAATCGAAATACAGGTTTACACAGGTAGGTGAATAGATTCAGCAAAGCCGGAAACACCATGGCCACTCCGACCATCAGCGGGACGACGAGAAGGAAGTGTTTGATGAAAAACGCCGATAAAATGAGTAGACTGCCGACAATCACAGGCCACTTCTTTCGACGATTTGTTTGAATCTGGTCTCCCTTAAGTACCCCGGCAACAGTAACCTTACTAACCTGGCGCAGTGGGTACATTGACGCGGCCAGCGGGACCAATATCCCGGCTAGCACAGAAATAACGATGCCTTTGCCAAGTACCATACTACCTTCATCGTAGACGCTGAACACCAGGAAGATGAGTGACTTAAGCGCTGTCGCAAGTCCGAGACCAATGACCAGACCGAGTGCAGTTCCCACCGCTGCCTGCAAGAGTACTTCTTGGAGTACCGCAGCTTGCAGTTGTCTTGACGTGTACCCGATAGTCTTCAAAGCTGCGAATTCCTTCCTTCGCTCGTTCATGCTGACGTACATGGAGTTGAAAATGATAAGGGCGCTCAGTGCGATGCCGAGAAAACCAGCGAGATAAAGCGCGAAATAGAATGAATCCAGTTCTTTGAACTGGGTCTTAAAGTCAATTACGACAGGTTGCATATAAATGTCTTTATGGTGGCGTACCAATTGGTCAATCTGACTCTGCAGGGTGGCCATGTCCGCACTGTGCGCCGATTTGATTTGTACGTTTTCCACCTTGCCTTGTAAGCCGAACCAATCCTGTACAATCGATAGAGGCACTGCGACGGACCAAGGATGGTAGTTTGCCATCATCCAACTGGAGGGTCCCATAAGTTCTACCGTATACCTCACAATGGCGGCGATTTGAATGCGTTTCGTACCCTTCTTCGTATCAAACGACAACGTGTCTCCCACGTTCACGTTCCACGCCCGTGCCGTACGGTCCGTAATGACAGCGCCTCCAGACGTGAGGCTTCCCTTTTCCACTTTAAAGTCTGTCACTGGCGTATCGAGGTTGCTATAGCCACTCAACTCGACTCGCTTCTGGATGGCGGAAATACCCGCTTTCTCCAAGTGCAACGTTGTGTTCTCCTTTAATACACCCACCGCCGTTACGCCATTTAATTTCTCTGCATCGTGCAAAACCTCTTCGGGAAAGTAGGCTTGCGTCCCGTACAGGTTGAAATCCGCTTTCCCAAAGGCCGCCTTCAAGTACAAAGGAAACGTCCTTTTGGCGGTATCCACAGACGCGATGACACCAAACGTGGAAGCCACTCCGATGACGATGGAGAGTGTTGTCAGAAGGGTTCGAGTCTTCCGTCTCATCAAGTTACGCCATGCCATGCGAAAAAGGCTCATGCAGATCCACCTCCTTAAAACCGTCCTCGACCACTGCGCCGTCTCGCATCAAAAGAATCCTATCGGCCACCGCAGCCGCTTGCCTATCGTGTGTCACCATCACAATGGTGATGTTTTCTTCCTTACTTAACCGGGACATCAATTGCAAAATATCCATCCCTGTCTTCCAATCCAAGTTTCCTGTCGGTTCGTCGGCCAAGATGAGCTTCGGTTTCATCGCGAGTGCCCTTGCAATCGCTACACGCTGTTGTTGACCGCCGCTTAACTGACCTGGTAGTCGCGTCGCCATTTCTTCCAAGTGAACGGCCGACAACAGCCGTTGAACAATGGTTTGCATCTCGCCTTTGGGCACACCATGGGCTGCCAAGGGGAGTCCGACATTCTCCGCCGCGGTCATCATCGGAAGCAGCTGATAGTTTTGAAACACAAATCCGACGTTTTTTCTACGGAACAGGGTTCGTTCTTTCTCATCCAGACGATTCAATACCGTCCCGTCGACAGTAATGTCACCGGAAGTGGGTAAATCCAATCCACCTATCAATTGCAGCAAGGTGCTTTTTCCAGAACCACTAGGACCCATGATGGCGACAAATTCACCAGGGTGGATGCGAAGGTTTATGTCGTTCAATGCCACGAAGTCCCCTGATTCCAAAGAAAATACCTTTGAAAGATGTTGAATATCTATCATCGATTTTCACCTCATGTTCGTTTATAAGGATGCAGAGACTCGGGTCATCACTTGGTATCTAACGACACGTTCCCGAGGTCCGAATCGAGATCCACGCGCGGTCCGCCCGTACCAACGCTTCCTTCAAAAACAGAGTTGCTGTTCCGTGTCACCTTCAGGTTCGGAAGATTGGTTTCCGTTTCCCCGAAGCTCGTGTCCATCCGGAACTGTAGATTCTGTGGAGCAGTTGCAACGTTAACTGCAATCGACCCTGCGCCGGTATGTGCCGTCACGTCGTGTTGGATGCGGTCCTGGTTCACGACAATCTCCCCTGCATCCGTCTTCAAGTCCATGGCACCGACGATTTTTTCAATCGTCATATCTCCCGCATGCGTAACGGCGTTCAGAATACCGTCAAGATTCGAAACGCGCACATTTCCTGCATCTGCTGTGACCTTGACTTGTTTGGCCGTCAGGTCCTCAAGGCGTACGTCTCCGGCCTTGAGACTCACATCAAAGTCGTCGTAGGCCCCATTCGGTATCTCCACATCGACATGTACGGGACGCTCCGTCCAATCCCCCATCCACGGCAGACTGGTGTAAACGTAATCCAGCCATGGATGTTGTACTCTGACGGTGAGGACCGACCCTGATGCCTTTGCGTCAAAACGAAGATGATTTCCAACCCCTCTCGAGCCGCCGTACACATGCACCTGAATGTCTGTTCCATTTCCGCGAAAAACATGGACGTCCGCCGCATCCACGTCCAAGTGCACCGCGGATATCTCACCTGCAGCAAAGGTCTTTGTTTGATTTACATTTCCGCTGTAGACGTTGCCGTCCAACGTACTTACATATCCAAGCCCCAAACCTACACCTACGGTAATGATGAGCCCTCCAATAACCGGTCCGAATGGAAACATTCCGAATCTCTCCTTTTGTTGCTTTGTTGTTGGTAGATGGTCAATCAATAAACGACTATTAATGATGAAATACGTGACTCACTTGCACGGGTCTTGACAGCTTGAGGCGGAACATCGGTACCATGGCGATTGCCCCAATCGCAAACAAACCAGCGGCCAGTAAGTAAATGGAACTGAGTGAGAGTTGCTGTTTGAGAACGCCCACGAGGCTCATGTTCAACACCATTCCACCAATGAACAGCGGGTTCAAGATGCCGTTGACCCGGCCAACGAACGCATGATCCGCGTGATTCAGAATGAGCGCGTTACAAGGGATTTGGAACAGTGGCACCGTGAGGCCCGCAACGAGCTGTGCCATCAAGGCAACCCACACTAGGCGAACGGATCCTAGGGTCGCTACGGACACTGCACTCAGGATGAAGCTGAACAACATCAAGGCCAGAGGCGATGTCCTCTTTGCGACGGCCATGGCGA
>CAZYAH010000194.1:0-4556 GCA_964645595.1 uncultured Alicyclobacillaceae bacterium
AGCCGAGTCGGTCGAGATACGTCCCGAGCTTGGGAACCCCCGCGTTGCCAGGACCCAAAAGCGCGTCAGTGTTTGGATCATTCGATCCGTTGACAATCGGCGGCATGACGTGGTCGTACCAGCCGTCCGAGTCGTCGTACGCGATGATGACGGCCGTGCTGTTCCACTCCGGCGTCTTCTGCAGTTTGTTGAGGGTGTCGACCAGGAACCGCTGCTCGTCGAGCGGACCCGAGTATCCGGCGTGGCCGTCCTGGTACATCGGCGCCTTCAGGAAGCTGACAGCAGGCATGTTGTGCGCCTCAACCGCAGCCCAGAAGTCGGAAAGGTCGTACTGGTGGTTGGCCGGACCGTTGTGGCCGATTTCCGCGACCGATGCGGGCGGCGTGTGGTTCGGGTTGGCTGTGGACGGGTAGTACTGGAACGGCTGGTGGTGCGGGCTGTAGTCGGTCACCATCGGGCCCGTTTGGCTCCCGTCGCCCGTTGCCTGGTGTTTGGCGTTCGGGTCGCGGAAGCCGCCTTCAAACCAGCCCCAGGTGACGCCTTTAGCGTTCAGCAGGTCGCCAACGTTCTTGCCGGTCATCTGGGCCTGGGCGCGCTTCGGGTTGGAGGCGGTGTCGCCGTAGGGATCGGGATCGCCAATGACCGATCCGTTCGCCACATTGTCCTCAATGTCTCCGACTTTTTGGCCGTTCTGGTACCCGATGGCTCCGTGAGTCTGACCGGAGATGAGGTTGATGGCGCCGGGCGTGGACGGGCCGAACGTGGTGCCGAACGAGTTGTCGTTCAGGGCGAAGTGCTGCGCGTAGTTCCACATGGCGGTTACGGTGTTGCCGTCGTAGTAGTCGAGCACCAGGTTGGGGTCCTGACCTGGGAACGGCCAGTCGGTCCCGGCCGTGTTCTCGACGAACTTGTCGACGAGGCCGCCGTCGTACGCCTTTTGTTCCGCGGTGTATTCGTGATCCATGTCGTCGGTGATGGACTGTTTCCTGTCAAGCCGCTTGGGATTTGCCTTGTTCGGGTTGTTGGTGAGCAGCGGTCCGGTCAGCCCGTTGACGTTCGGGGTGCCGGGCGAGGCGTAGAACTTCGGTTCTCCAGCTGGGTTGAGTGCGTTCGGGTAGGTTCCAAAGTAGTGGTCAAAGGAGACGTTTTCCTGGAAGATGACAACCAAGTGCTTGATGGGCGTCTGTGTGGCGGGCGTGTGTTCATTGGACTTGCCCTGACCGCTCGCGCTTGTTTGCGGCTGGGCTGTAGGATTGTTGCCCGCCAGCGCAATTCCCCCGCTCCCCAGGGCGACTGCCACCATGGCAGCTGCAGACAGTTTCAGGCTCCGCTTCATCCAACCATCCTCCTCGGCAATTTGCGAGTTTAATTGACGAAGTTCCCTGCGCCTTGATCCTACTTCGGATGTGTTAAGAAACCGTTTAGCTTTCCCAAAGATAGGAATACGGAATAGTTGTCTGTTTTTTGACGCAATTTTTTTGATCTCAAGAGGTGCAAGAAGGCAGTGCTCCAGAAACGCATGCAGGGCTGTCCAACGGATGCCGTGCGGCACCTGTCAGACAGCCCCTTGAATCGTTTGTTGAGCCTAGTTCAGCCGACGAGCACTGGGGTGGTTTGCGATACCGTCTGTCTCAAGTCCTTCACAATTTCTCCGTCTTTCATGACGACGGCAATGTTGTTGTTGTCCTCCAGGGATCTTATGTCCGCAAGTGGGTTCGTCCTCGCAATGACCAGGTCCGCCAGTTTGCCCGGCTCCACCGTACCTAGCTTGTCTCCCCAACAGAGACACTCGGCAGCCACCTTCGTCGATGCGACAATCGCTTCCATCGGAGACATGCCGATGTCGCACATCAGCCCGAGTTCGCGCAAGTTCGTACCATGGGGCATCACACCAGCGTCGGTCCCCATGGCAATCTTGACGCCCGCCTTGTACGCTTTGGCGATGCTTTCACGGTGGATGTCGATGATTTCACGGCTCTTCTGGATTCCGTACGCCGGCATGCGGTCGCTGTTCTCAGCCGCTTCCAGGACCGCCAGCGGCGCAAGCAGCGTGGGAACCAGATATGTACCGTGTTCCAGCATGAGTTCAATGGCCTCGTCGTCCAGATAGATCCCATGCTCAATGGAGTGAATACCCGCGCGCACCGCGTTTTTCACGCCCTCGGCGCCCTGTGCGTGCGCCATAACCTTTACGCCGCGGCGAAATGCGGCCTCCTGCACCATCACCTCGAGTTCTTCCTGCGTGAACTGGGTGAACTCCGGATGGTCCGTTGGGCTGAGCACGCCACCGGTACTGCAGACCTTCACCACATCGGCACCGGCGCGCAATACCTCCCGCACTTTTTTCCGAACTTCTTCCACGCCGTCGCAGATCCCTGTCGGCGCACCCGGATATCCCCCAAACATAGTGAGACTGAGATCAACTCCGGACGGCATCCAAGAATCCCCGTGACCGCCCGTAGTGCTGAGAACCGTAATGCTGATTTGCATTCGAGGTCCAAGAACCAGTTTTCGTTCCACGGCCTGCTTGACGCCGGCGTCCGCTCCGCCCGCATCGCGCACCGTTGTAATTCCGGCCTCCACGGTGCGCTTCATATAGGCAACCGAGTTGTAGAACCGAAGTGAAAACGGGGTGGACAGTCTTGTGGCGAGGCTGGCTTGTTCCATCATCAGGTGAACGTGGGTATCAATCAATCCAGGGAGAATGTAGCCACCTTGGGCGTCAATCACCTCAATGTCTGCATCCGGAAGTCGTATCGCGTCCGCACGGTCTACCGCCTGAATCCGGTTATCTTTGATCAGTACGGCAGCATCTGGCACAGGTTGGCGACCTGTTCCGTCAATCAGTGTTGCGTTCTTCACAAGCTTGAATGCCATTTTAACCACTCTCCCTTTTCGTCACGCTGGATTCCATCGCGTTGGAATAGAATCACCCGCAATGTGATAGGGCGAATTGTTATTCATACTATAGCAGCGTCCGGTTGAATAGTCTAAATATTTTTGATTAAGAGTGTGACGAAAATGTGTGGAATTCTGCAATTACGCAACTGAAACCGCTTGTGAAATCGCTTACAAGTTTATGCAACAATCACAATATTTATTGAATTTGATCGGAATTGAGGCTATATATGTTAAACATATATCCCATCGGCCGATGGAGAGAGATCCGTAGCATGAAAGGAGACTTACGTCATGCTGAGTCAACCGGTGATTGCCACCATGTTTGTTCTCGGGCTGCTGACCGTCGGTGAAGTCATCTCGATTCTCACAAGAGCCCGGGTACCTATGCTGTTTGTCGTCATCATGGGCTATCTCGTTTTGCTCTGGGCTGGGATACTCCCAAAGAGTCTGGTTGAAAATTCAACCCTCGGTACCATCGGAGCACTCATGACCGCACCGCTCATTGTGCACATGGGCACGTTGATTCCGTTGAAGATGATTCGAAGACAGTGGCGCGCCGCGGTCATCAACTTGACCGGTCTCGTCTTCGCAACCGTACTTGTCCTTGTTGTGGGCAGCCTAGTCCTCGGTTACCGGACAGCAGCGGCAAGCGTAGGCCCCGTTACTGGCGGTATTGTTGCATTCATCATCACATCCACCAAACTGAAACAACTGGGACTTGCCAGTCTCGTGGCGCTGCCGGCCTTGGTCCTCTCCTTTCATGGCATGGTGGGTTTGCCTATGGCGGCAAACTTCCTCCGGCGTTACACGCGGCGTTTTGTGCAATCGGTGGAGTCGCAACCGTTCACGGCCGCAACGCTGGACCCGGCCATCGCAATGCCTTCGAGTACGGCAGATAAGCCGACTGTTGCAACCCGCAGAGCGCTGATATCTCACCGCTACGAAACCAATGTCACGATGCTCTTTCAAGTGTTTATCGGAGCGTCTCTGGCAGTCTTTTTGGGGACCGTCACTCCCATCAGTTACAGCCTGTGGGCGCTGTTGATTGGGTTTGTCGGTGCATATGTCGGTTTTTACCACGAGAAGGTCCTTGAAAGATCCAATGCATTCGGTCTTGCCATGGCCGGATTGATTGTGATGTTGTTGCCCAGCATGAACAGTGTGACCGTGACAACGTTTATCAATTATCTTCCGAAGATTCTGTTGATTGTCGCGTTGGGTACAGTGGGACTCGTGCTCGGAGGCTATATTGGATCGAAAATCTTCCGCTGGCACCCCGCCAAGGGGATTGCCGTTGCACTCACGGCGATGTTCGGGTTCCCCGGCGACTACCTCCTCTGCGAAGAAGTGAGTCGAAGCGAAGGAAAAACCGAAGAGCAACGACAACTCATCTTGAATGAAATTCTCACTCCCATGCTCGTGGGCGGATTCACCAGCGTCACCACTGCGTCAGTTGTCATCGCCAGCATTCTCATGAGCACTCTCAAATAGATTCTTCCGTCACGCCACAGCCGCAGCGATGCGGCTGTTTTCTTGTTTGTTGTGCCTCTATTGAGCCAAGCCAGACACGGCAAACCAGACTCCGCATCTGTAACACTGGTTTACAGCACATTAAGAGACTCTTAACACAGCCTTTATCGGGAATTGACATAACC
>CAZYAH010000195.1:0-4549 GCA_964645595.1 uncultured Alicyclobacillaceae bacterium
TGTTCCCCATGGACTCGATAATTTCCGGCATCTTGTCGCGGACGAGTCGGTTGTACACTGTTACGTTTGGTTTGCGAATGGACGAAGTGCGCGACTCGGAACCTTGTGTGCGCGGATCCAGTTCCATGGCCCTCACCTCCACAACGGACGATTCATTTCCCGCCAGCTTGTGTTGTATCCGTATTTTCCGATAAGTTGCGGAAGAACGCAAGTGTCTCATCCAGTTTTGCTGCTGTCCTTGTAGTCTGACTCTCGTTAGCATACTTTTCCTGCTGTCCGATAACATGTATAATAGCTTGAAATTCGACAATTTCGTCTATATGTACACTTGGTTCGACATGATTCTTCTGGAGTTTAGGCAACATAAGGGGAACAGATACAGGAGTGAAATCACACGGATGGCTGGTCGTCATGCAAGAAAATCTCGTCGCGAATCCGACAAACGAAAACGGACGTTGCGCCTCGCTGTATTTTGTTCTCTGGCAGGTATCGTTGCTCTGGGCGCTGGCGCTTACTATGCGCTCACTCGCCCCCTGTCGCACGCATACAGTTGGCAGACAACGAATAAAATCAGCGTTCAGTCGCCACCGGTTCCAACCACGACGGAGGAATCCGAGCGCACCAACATTCTCCTAATCGGAACGGACACGCGGCTTGGTCAAACCGGCGGAAACTCCGACGTACTCATCCTGTGCAGCATTGACCGAAAGAACAAGCGGATTGAACTCATGTCCATTCCGCGCGACACGCGCGTCATGTACCCGGATGGATCGTACGCCAAAATTAACGAAGGGTTGTCGCTCGGCGGGCCGATGCTGACCGAGAGCCTCGTCAATTCCCTGATTCGACAACCGATTGACCACTACGCATTGACGCACTTCGGCGGACTTGTCGACATCATCGACACCATCGGCGGCGTTCCCATCGACGTTGAGAAAAACATGTATTACAACACTAGAGACAAGCAGTACAACATCATCAGCTTGCGCAAAGGCTATCAAACACTCTCAGGGGAACAGGCCTTGGGGTACGTTCGCTTCCGCCACGACGCCCTGGGAGATATTGGCCGGACCGAACGACAGCAGAAATTTCTAAAAGCACTGGCCGACCAGCTGTTGAAACCGGAAAATATCCCAAAACTTCCAACACTCGTGCGCCAGTTTTGGGGAACCATCGACACGGATATGAATTTGCTCGAAGTCATCGGACTGGCGTCGCACGCCAAGGAGTTTCAGGAGTATCAAATCATTCACGAGACGTTGCCTGGGTCATTCCATGATCCAGACCCGCACATTGCCAATGACGCAAGCTACTGGATTGTGAATCCACTGCAGGCTCAGTATGTGGCAAAACAGTTTTTCGAGGACGGGGTCGTCGTGAAAAATCCGGTTCAGGACCCAAGCGTCACGGAAAACTGGAAGCCCCCCGCACAAGGGACAGACTCGGGCGGGACAACGCCCAACTCGCCGGGCCATTCTGCAGGAGCGGATTTGTCGCAACCAAATGGCAACACTTCTGCCGACCGTGTCTCCCCGCAGTCGAGGGTGGCAACTGCCTCAGCGTACATAAGATCCGGCCCAGGGCAACAGTACCCGGTCGTGGCGTCGGTTCAGAAGGGACAAAGTGTCTTTGTGGTTGGGCAATCCGGCGAATGGTACGAAGTTCAAATTGCTGGCGGCAGAACGGGATATATCGCGGGGTGGCTGTTGGCAACAGCAAGCCCATAGAACCTGACCGGTTGGACACGCTCAGCCGATACGGCGGCGAGCAGTCAAAATAGGCGCACAGTTCTGCGCGCCTATTTCTTTGCCAACCAAGAGGTAATTTGACTCGGCGCACCGACCAAGGTGCGCCTCTTGGTGATTCAGATTACAGCTTCTCAGACACAGCCTTTGCCTGTACGAACAACAGCAGGTAGTCGCGTCCACCCGCCTTGGAGTCCGTGCCCGACATGTTGAAGCCGCCAAACGGATGTACGCCGACGAGCGCTCCTGTGCACTTCCGGTTGAAGTACAGGTTGCCCACGTGGTACTCCCGGCGCGCGTATTCCAGGTGATCCCGATTGCGGCTGAACACGGAACCGGTCAAACCGTATTCGGTGTCGTTCGCAATGCGGATTGCATCTTCGAAGTCTTTTGCCTTGATGATGGCCAAGACCGGTCCAAAAATTTCTTCTTGCGCGATACGAGCCTTCGGATCAACGTCAGCAAAGACGGTCGGTTGGATGAAGTACCCGTTGCCTTCGGCCTTGCCGCCGCCTGCGAGCAGTTTTCCTTCCTGCTTGCCGACTTCGATATACTCGAGAATCTTCCGATAAGAACTGTCGTCAATGACCGGGCCGACGTTGCTGCTCTCGTCCATCGCCGGACCGACCTTCAGCTGCTTGGTCAATTCCACGACGCGGTTGACAACTTCTTCGTACACGTCCTGATGGACAATGGCGCGTGAACCGGCCGAGCACTTCTGTCCGCTGAAATTGAAGGCCGAGCCGACAATCTGGCGGGCAGCGTCCTCGAGATCCGCGTTGTCATCGACCACGATGGCGTCTTTGCCGCCCATCTCGGCGACGACGCGCTTCAACCAGATTTGCCCAGGATGTACCTTGGCCGCACGCTCGTAGATCCGGCATCCGACTTCCCGCGAACCCGTAAACGAAATGAAGCGGGTTTTCGGATGATCCACGAGGAAGTCGCCAATCGCTGAACTCGGTCCCGGCAGGAAGTTGATGACACCGTCCGGAATTCCGGCTTCCATCATGATCTCCACGAACTTCGCCGCGATGACCGGCGTCGGGCTGGCCGGTTTGAGAATGATGGTGTTTCCTGTCACGATTGCGGAAGAAGCGGTCCCGGTCAGAATCGCCAGCGGGAAATTCCAGGGTGGAATGACGATTCCGACACCGAGCGGAATGTAATACTGCTCATTGTCCTCGCCCTGGATCCGCACCAGTTCGTGGGCTTCGCCCAGGCGAATGGCCTCGCGCCCGTAGAACTCGAGGAAGTCAATCGCTTCTGCCGTATCCGCATCCGCCTCTGCCCAGGTCTTTCCGGCTTCGTACACCATCCAGGCGGACAGTTCATGCTTCCGGCGGCGCATGATGGCGGCAGCCTTGAACAAGTAGCGGGCCCGTTCCTCAAACGACTTGCGCTTCCAGGACTCAAACGCAGTCAGAGCCGCTTGCATCGCCTCCTCGGCAAGGCGTTGATCTGCCTTCGCGACATATCCCACGACTTGGTCCAAGTTTGACGGGTTGATGGATACCGTCTTCTCCTCCGTCATAATCGGCTTGCCGCCGATGTACAACGGGTACTCTTTCCCGAGTTGAGAACCGACGTAATCCAGCGCTTGCAACATCTGTTGCCGATTCTCCGGTATGCTGAAATTGGTCAACGGCTCATTCACGAACGACTGCAACATGGCTGTCCCTCCAATCGATTGACCTCCGACTCGGATCCTGCACAACTCCATCAAGAGACACGTTGGTGCGTGACCAACGCCTATTGTACCTGTTGATAGGATGATAGGGCAAACATCTTGTTAAAGCGCTTGCAACCTTGTCTGCGACTTGTGCCGACAATGCACAGTGCAGCTTGTCCTGGCGGAACGCCAGGTTCACCACCAGACTGTGTAGTAGGACTGAGTAGCCCAAGGGTCCAACCAGTTTACGTCCGCAGACGGTATGGGGTGATCTGGCGCCAGTGTCGGGTAAGCATCGAAAAAATATCCATCTTTCCACGCGCGCTGGAATGACGGTGCAAGGAATGCCGAGACGTACGGCGCATGTATGTCCTCATATCGCCGAATCCACCAAGGGAGCATTGCGGCCGATTGAGGATCATCCGCGCACACGACGCACGCCCACCAGTCGTCCAGGTACCCGTCCACCCAAGGACTGCTCCCGTGAAAACCAGAAGGCGTAGCAGAGTTGCCCTCGAACCACACTTGACTCGTGCTGTCCAGTTCTCCCATCGAAATACCCCTTTCCGAAGACCGAGCGATAAGAAAACGACCGTCGCATTCCCCGGTCGTATTCTTGTGTATCCTATGGCAATGGCCTATTTGGATGTGCGTGCGTTGGCAACAATCCAGTCGGCTGCCTTCGCCAGGTCTTCGGCCACAAAATCCGCTTGGGAGGGACCGGTGCCGATCCGGACGGTTCGCGTGCCCGCTGCCTTTCCCGCTTCGACATCCGTCTCCATGTCGCCGACCATGAAACTCTGAGCCAAGTCGAATCCATGCCGTTGCTGCAGTTCCAACAGCAACCCTGGTTTCGGTTTACGGCAAGTGCAACCGGCGTGGGGCGCATGCGTACATGCGGCGATGTCGTCAATGCGGGCGCCTTCCGTCGCCAATTCCTGCAGCATTTTCTGGTGAATCCGGTCAAGCATCTCCTCCGACAGGTAGCCAAGCCCTACGCCCCCCTGATTGGTGGCGACCAAGACGAGAAAACCCGCTTCATTCAAACGGCGGATTGCCGGGGCAGCGAAATCGAACAAGTAGAAGTCGGCGGGCGTGTTCACGTAATGCCTATGATCATTGATGACGCCAT
>CAZYAH010000196.1:0-4541 GCA_964645595.1 uncultured Alicyclobacillaceae bacterium
AGGCTGTGAGGTGGCGGGAGCTTCTCTGCCTCGTCACCTTTTTTATGCCGTCAGATGACAAGTACAGGAGGACTTGGTATGGAGATTTCAGCGGCAAAGGTAAAGGAACTGCGCGAACGCACCGGCGCAGGTATGATGGATTGCAAGAAGGCGCTCACTGAAGCGGGTGGCGACATGGAGCGCGCGGTTGAACTGCTGCGCGAGAAAGGATTGGCTTCCGCTGCCAAAAAGGCTGGCCGCGTAGCGGCAGAGGGCATTATCGACGCATACATCCACGCGGGTGGCCGCATCGGTGTGCTGGTGGAAGTCAACTGCGAGACGGACTTCGTCGCAAAGAACACGGACTTCCGCGAGTTCGTTCACGATGTCGCAATGCACATTGCAGCGGCGAATCCGCAGTACGTGCGGCGTGAGGAAGTTCCTGCAGAAGTGGTGGAACGTGAGCGTGATATTCTGAGGACGCAGACGTTGAACGAGGGCAAGCCCGAGCACATTGTCGACAAGATTGTGGAAGGGCGCATCGACAAGTTCTTCAAGGAAGTCTGTCTGCTTGAACAACCGTTTGTAAAAGACCCGGACAAGACCATTGACCAATTGGTGAAAGAGAAAATCGCCCAAATCGGTGAAAACATCTCGATTCGCCGGTTTTCCCGATTCGTCGTCGGCGAGGGAATTGAAAAGAAAGAAACAAACTTTGTCGAAGAGGTCATGGCGCAAGTTCGGCAGTGACGATGCGGAGGGAACACGGCAGTGTTCCCCTTTCTTTAGAAAAGCGTACAGTAGTAACGGCGGAGCGTTCCGTATTGGGTGTATGACAGCCGCAGCGGTTCGGTCAGTCTAACGAACGGAGGAATCTGGATGCCGACACCGAAATACTCACGTGTTGTCCTGAAATTGAGTGGTGAGGCATTGGCCGGAGACAAGGGTTTTGGCATTGATCCGGATGTCATTCACAGCATCGCTGAGCAGGTCAAGGAAATCGTGGAACTCGGAGTACAGGTTGCGGTTGTTGTGGGCGGCGGAAATATCTGGAGAGGTGTTTCCGGCAGTGCGCGTGGAATGGACCGCGCAACCGCTGACTACATGGGCATGCTCGCGACGGTCATTAACGCCTTGGCCCTTCAGGACGCTCTGGAGAAACTGGATGTCCACACGCGGGTACAGACTTCGGTCGAAATGCGGCAAGTCGCTGAGCCGTACATTCGGCGCAGGGCGATTCGCCACCTTGAGAAGAACCGCGTGGTGATTTTCGCAGGGGGTACGGGGAATCCGTACTTCTCGACCGATACCACCGCAGCGCTGCGCGCCGCGGAAATCGAGGCGGATGTCATCCTGATGGCGAAAAATGGCGTGGACGGGGTCTACACGGCGGATCCGTCGAAAGACCCGAACGCCGTGAAGTACGACCATCTCGAATTCTTCGACGTGTTGAGCCAGGGCTTGGGCGTCATGGACGCGACAGCGACCTCGCTCTGCATGGACAACGACATCCCGTTGATTGTATTCTCCATCGGAGAAGCCTCGAACATTCGGCGTGTCGTTCTCGGAGAACCTATTGGAACCATAGTAGGGAGGAAGTCTCGTGATTGAAGACGTACTGAAATCGGCTGAAGAACGCATGGACAAGGCAGTTCAGGTTTACAAGCGGGATTTGCTGACGGTGCGCGCCGGAAGGGCCACTCCAGCCATGCTCGATAAGGTGTTGGTCGAATACTACGGTACGCAGATGCCGGTCAATCAGGTGGCGTCGGTGTCCACTCCCGAGCCTCGGCAACTGGTTATCACCCCTTGGGACAAGGGCATGTTGTCAGAAATTGAAAAGGCGATTCAAAAGTCTGACCTTGGTCTGAATCCGATGAACGACGGAGCGGTCATTCGGCTCATTATTCCGCCATTGACCGAGCAGCGGCGCCAGGAACTGGTCAAAGTCGTGCGCAAAATGGCCGAAGAGGCCCGCGTTGCGGTTCGCAATGTTCGCCGCGATGCAAACGATGAACTGAAAAAACTCGAAAAGAACGGAGACA
This sequence comes from uncultured Alicyclobacillaceae bacterium, assembly GCA_964645595.1. Lineage (GTDB taxonomy): Bacteria > Bacillota > Bacilli > Alicyclobacillales > Alicyclobacillaceae > Alicyclobacillus_A. The sequence continues at coordinate 2,025 of CAZYAH010000196.1, forward strand.
TTTCCGAAGATCAGGTGCGCCGCGCGACCGAGAAAATCCAGGCGCTTACAGACAAGTTTGTGGGAGAGGTCGACAAGCTGACCTCGGCCAAGGAACAGGAACTCATGGAAGTTTAAGTGGTTGGGAGTCGGTGCGATAGGGAGGTCACGACGATTGCTGAGCAGGTGGTTTCGCAGAGGTAGCAAGCGGTCCACGCAGGAGGAAAGCCGTCTGCTGCCTGGTAACCTCCCGGTTCACGTTGCCATCATCATGGATGGCAACGGTCGGTGGGCGCGTCGTCGTGGTCTGCCGCGGGTAGCAGGGCACCGCGCCGGAATGTCGCGGGTGCGCCAAGTCATCCGGGACTGCGACGAGATTGGGATCCGCTACTTGACTCTGTATGCGTTTTCCACAGAAAACTGGAAGCGGCCGAAAGACGAAGTGGAGTACCTGATGCGCCTCCCCGGCGAGTTTTTTCGGAGTGAAATCGACGAACTCGTCGAGCGCGGCGTGCAGGTGCGGTTCATTGGCGATACCGACAAATTGCCGCTGCACACCCAGGAAATTGTGCGGAAAACGCTCGAACGAACGCGCGACAACACCGGAATGGTCGTCAACTTCGCCCTGAATTACGGCGGTCGCTCCGATGTGCTCGACGCGGTGCGGGCATATGCCAGAGAAGTTGCGGCGGGGACGACCACGTGGGAAGACTTGCGGGAAGAAACCTTTCAGCCCTACTTGTCAACCGGGGACATTCCGGACCCAGACTTGGTCATCCGCACAAGTGGAGAGTTACGTTTGAGCAACTTTCTGATCTGGCAGGCGGCGTACGCAGAGCTGTGGTTCACGGATGTTCTTTGGCCAGACTTTACGCGCGCAGATCTGGAACAAGCCATTCGCGATTACCAGGGCCGAAAACGTCGATTTGGCGGTTTGAAGTAGGTGGAACCAATGTTGAGACAGCGCGTGTTTACTGCGGCCATCAGCCTGGTCGTTGTCGTGGCGGCCGTGTTGTTTGGCCCCCTGTCATGGAAATTGTTGATCTACGCCGGAAGTCTGGTGTGCGCGTACGAGTTTGCCGCCATCACCGGTCAGAAGTGGCTCCAGGCCGGTGCCGTGTGGGCGTATGTCATTGTCACGGCAGTGCTGTGGTGGTCCGATTGGTTCCACCCTTTTGTGTTTCAGGCGATGGTAGCGATTACCTTTATGATTCCCGTGTTCACGCGGAATCGCGTCACTATCCTGCAGTCGGCAGCCCTGCTGGCTGGCGGACTTTACATCGGCCTCGGCAGTGCCAGCCTCGTGACGCTGCGCGAACTGGACCATGGACTGGCGTGGGTCTTCCTGTGTATGGTCTCGATTTGGGCTACCGATACCGCGGCCTTTTTCGTCGGATCCTGGCTCCAGGGACCGAAACTGTGGCCGGAGATCAGCCCGAAGAAGACCATTAGCGGAGCCGTCGCGGGTGTGTTTGCCGGAGGAGTTGCAGCGGCTGTGATTGGCATGTCTTTTATAAGCACCACATACATAGGTCAATTCCTCCTCATTGGATGTCTGATATCCATCGTGGGGCAGATTGGGGACCTGGTGGAGTCGGCCTACAAGAGATCCGCAGGTGTGAAGGATTCCGGCAAACTGTTGCCAGGTCACGGTGGTTTGCTGGACAGGGTTGACAGCCTGCTGTTTGCAGGTCCCCTCGCAGTGTTCCTGATTGCGCAACAGCCGTGGTCCTAATCCGGAAGAATTCTTGGTAAGGTGGTTAGAACTTTGACAATCTCCTTGACAATTTTGGGGTCGACCGGTGTGATTGGCACAAATACGTTGGAGGTTGTCGAACAGCTGGGCGAGCTTTACGACGTCCAATGTCTTGCCGCCGGTCGGAATGCCGCCTTGCTGGCCGAACAGGTGAAAAAGTTTCGTCCTGCGTACGTGTCGGTTCAAGATGAGACGACGTTGGCCGACCTCAAGCAGCTTCTAGCGGGCTTCGCACCGCAACCAGAGTTTCTCGTCGGGGACGAAGGTTTAGACGAAATCAGCCGGGTGCCGACGGATGTTGTCGTATCCGCCATCGTGGGCGCGAAGGGACTGCAGCCAACGTGGAACGCGGTCGCGCGAGGCGCGGTGGTCGCGCTGGCGAACAAGGAGACGTTGGTTGCAGCCGGGGACCTGGTGATGCCGCTCGCCCGCAGTACCGGCGCCCGCATCCTGCCGGTGGACAGCGAACACTCCGCGTTGTTTCAATGCCTGCATAGCGGCAAGGAACGCGAGGTGGAGCGGTACATCCTGACGGCGTCCGGAGGGCCGTTTCGGACGTGGTCCCTGTCTGCCATCAAGCAGGCCACCGTGGAACAGGCGTTGCGACACCCCACCTGGAACATGGGCAAAAAGATCACCGTCGACTCGGCGAGCCTGATGAACAAAGGGCTCGAGGTCATTGAAGCGCATCACCTGTTCGACGCTCCGTACGAAAAAATCCACGTGGTCGTCCACCCGGAAAGCATTGTCCACTCAATGGTCGAATTTGTGGATGGGTCCGTC
>CAZYAH010000197.1:0-4537 GCA_964645595.1 uncultured Alicyclobacillaceae bacterium
CGGTACGGGACGATGAAGAAGGGAAAATATTTGCGCTTGACCATGGGGCGGATGATTACGTCACAAAACCGTTCGGAATGGGCGAACTCATGGCACGGATTCGTGTGGCACTTCGACACGTTGCCCAGAGACCAGATGAACCAGTACTACGCTTCGGGCGGTTAACGGTTGATTTAGCTCGCCGAGTCGTCGAACTGGATGGACAGCCGGTGAAACTGACTCCTATCGAGTATGACCTGTTAAAGGCGCTATCAACGAACGCCGGACGCGTTCTGACTCATCGACAATTGTTGCGTCAGGTGTGGGGAGAACAGACGTATGAATCCGCAAGCCATTATCTACGCGTTTATGTCGGTCATCTGCGGAAGAAGATTGAGGACGATCCGACCCGTCCAAAGTTCATCATCACCGAACCGGGCGTTGGCTATCGATTTGTCAGCCCGGATCAACCGTGAAATGCATAGCATGCAAAGCTTGCATCTGTTGTACGGTTAAGCTTCTCCCCGAACGGTCAGACTTGTGAACAACCACGTTTAGGAGGAGTTCACATGAAAGCTGGTGGACGGATAAGATCAGATTCCTCCTCATGTCCGCGAAAAAGTCGCGTTGTACTTCTACCCATTCGCAGGAAGCCTCGAACCACTGAGCCGTGGTCAACCGCATTATTGTGGACAGCATCATGAATTGTTATCCCAAGACCGGATGTTGTTGGAAATTTGAATGAGCTCGTCGTAAAACTGTCGAAGGCTTTGCTGACCACGTTGCAAGTGTTTCAGGTCTCGTGTCAGTTGCGAAAAAAACCTACACCGCTTCAGAACGGTGCAGGCTTTTACAGCTTCTTCTATGTCTACTTTAGCGGGCCGCCTCATCAACCGCCTGTTGCAGCGCTACTTCAACCCGTTGTGCCGTCTCCATGAGATTGGAATCACCAATTACACCCATCAGCGTGGTCGGCCTTGGAAGGCCGATGAAGGTCTTCCCTTGGTCCTCGTACACTACCACCTTGCAAGGTAGAAAGTACCCTACCATTGGATTGGCGGTCAGCACCTGTTTCGCCTCATGTGGATTGCATACCTCGGTAGGGTTTGTCAAAATCCACGCCCTTCTCCTTTAGCTTCGAGGGAATATCCATCTGCCACAGGACACCGAACTTTTGGCTCTTCAACGCTACTTCGAGTGCCTGCACTGCTTCATCGACGGTTTTTGTAGTGCTGACACTGTAGTGAAAATCGAGTGCCATGATTTGTACCGTCCCTTCTCGTAACGGTCAGATAAACTCCGCCAAACGGCTGACGAGTTCACTCTTTGGCATGTATCCGACCAGTTGCTTCACAGGTCTGCCGCCTTTAAACAGAATCATGGTGGGAATGCTCATGATCCCAAACGCAGCGGCTGTTCTCGGGTTTTCATCGACGTTAAGCTTAGCGACTACCAGTTTATCCTTAGTTTCATTGGACAAATCCTCAAGCACTGGGGCCATCATCCTGCAAGGCCCACACCAAGCTGCCCAAAAATCCACCAACACCGGTTTGTCCCCGTTGATGATGGAGTCAAAATTGTGGTCCGTTACCGTTACCGTTGCCATTGTGTCGTCCCCCTTATCTGCTTTTCATCAAAAGGTCAATCGCTTCCCGGATAACCTTATCCGCACTGCCTCCGCCTGCGATTTCTTCCCGGATGCACTGTTCCATATTCTCGCCGACCACGTACATGATGACCCTGTCCACCGCGGATCGAATCGCCGACAGCTGCGTAACCACTTCTTTACACGACTTCCCTTGCTCCATCATGTGGAGAACGCCGCGCACCTGACCCTCGATGCGGCGCAGCCGATGCTTTACTTTATCGTTGTATTCCATCGAATTCTCCTCCTGTCTCCCCTTTATTATACCCCCCTCCGTACAAATGCGGACATCTCCTCGAAACAACTTAATCACCTCGGTGGGAGTTCCAAGCTACCATACCACCCGTTACATTTCGAACGTCCGAAAATCCGTTCTTTACCAAAATCCGTGCCGCCTGCGCACTGCGCATACCAGAGTGGCACATCACCACTACCGGTTTGTCACGGTCAAGTTCCCCCAGTCGACCTTTCAATTGACCGAGTGGGATGTTCCGGAAGCCCTGAACATGACCCTGCCGAAACTCTCCCGGTTCCCGAACATCCACGTACTGAACAGACGATTGCTTGTTTGACAACATCTGTTTTAACTCGTCGATCCCGATGGACCGTACACCCTTGGCAGGCAGCATACGGTAAACCAAGTACCCGATGACGAGTATAACCAATACCAGCCCGATCCAGTTCACCCTCTACACCTCCTTACAGCAGATGGACTGCCACCAAATTCATATACAACATGTAGCAGGCCACGACCACCAATACGCCCGAAAACAGAACCTGCAGCCGGCGGACGTTCCGCCCAATCCAGGTACAGGTATAGGCCCCAAACATACCGCCCGCCAGGCCACCACCGATGTAGAGCAAAACAATCAGCCAGTCCACGAGACCAGACAGAGCATAAGACACGGCCGTCGTCAGGCCAAAGGTTCCCACCGAAAACAGCGACGTCCCAATCGCTTCCGGCATCGACAAGCCAGCCGAAAACACTAACCCTGGCACAATTAAAAACCCGCCGCCGATTCCGAAGAATCCGGACATCAGTCCGATCGCAAGCCCCGTTGGAACGATTCTCAGGATTCGGACTTCCGATCCGCTGTCTACTGCATTCCGGTTTCGCTTCGGTCGCAACATCCATCCAGCGATGACCAGCATGAGAATGGCGAACAGAAACAGAATCGTCCTGTCGTTCGCCAGCTTGCCGAGCACGGAACCAGCATAGGCACCCACGGCACCTGGGATGGCGAACGTAACCGCCGTCTTCCAGCGCACGGTGCCTTGCTTCCAGTGCGGGATGAGGTTCAAGTAGGCGTTGACCGCCACCGCCAGTGCCGTGCTGCCAATGACGATGTGCGGATCATGCACCCCCACGACGTACAAGAGCAGGGGAACGGCGAGGATGGATCCACCACCGCCAATCAGCCCCAGTGTGAATCCCACCACCCCGCCCGACAGAACTGCCAGTACCATCTGAATTGCGGTCAAATGCGGCACATCTGCACCCCCTTACCCGGCGGGGTATATTCCTCCGCAAAAAATTACACATGGTGCCACAACCCGGCGCCGACGCCGTAGAGCAAGAACACAGCTCCTGCCAGGAGCATCAACTTGTTCGAGGGTCAGAGCGAATTCCACAGGCGCCTCATAAGCTACTCCTCCCCACACGATAGCTCAGCCGTGAACGGCACACCGGTTCGGACCAATCTCCATTTCGCGTTGCTCCTCTTCATCCGGGTGGATCTTGCCCATATTGGTCAATCGAATCTCCTGGTACGCATTCGGCTGCGGAGGCAGGTTCTCCGTGACCAACTTGTGAAACGCTGTCTCATCCTGAACATTGAGTCCCGCGTTCGTTTTGTACACGTCGCCGAGTCGTGCGCACACACAGCCATCCTCATTCATCTCGTCCAGGTCGGCGTAATGGGCGGGCAGCAAGATGAGGTTGGGCGCCAGGTCGGCGTAGGTGTTATACAACGTACGCCGCAAATCTCCAGCCCATTCTCCGGCCTTTCCAGCCAAATCCGGCCGACCGATAGATTTGACAAACAGAATGTCACCCGACAGCAGGTAACGGTCGTCCACTACAAGCGACGTGCTGCCGATGGTGTGACCTGGCGAGTACACCGGAACAATCCGCACCTTAGTCTTACCAACGGTGATCTCTCGTCCAGCTTCGAGCGGCTCGTACGAGAACTGCACTTCCGCCGCATCCTTTGGCGGCAGCCAGTACGATGCCCCGGTACGTTCAGCCAGTTTGCGACCGCCAGAGATGTGATCGGCGTGCAGGTGCGTGTCAATGATGTGGCGAATGGTCAACCCATGCTCTGATGCGAAGCGCTCATACGTATCGATCATCCGCATGGCATCTACGATGGCCGCCTCTCCATCGGACGCAATCAGATAGGACAGGCACCCCTTGCCGAAGCGCACGAATTGATAAATCGACCCGCCGGAGGTGAGGTCCCCTACCTTCACGGGTCGAAGCACCTCGCTCCACGCCTTCATGCCGCCAGCGAGGACGGCTACATCCCGAATACCTGCCTCTGCCAACTGCTCGGCGATGTATACGGACGATCCCTCTTTAGCGCACACCACCAGGATTGACTGGTCTTTCGGCAAGCGTGCGAGCGCCGGTTCAACTCCATCCAACAGGTCGAAGTACGGGATGTTGATACTGGTTACACTCGGCCCTTCAATCCGCCAGTCCGCATACTCCTCTTCGTTGCGCACGTCGAGGATGAACAGCGGCTGGCCACGCAGGATTTGTTCAAACACCTCACTCGGGGACCAGCGTGTAATTGGTGTCTCTGTCATGCATCTCTCCTCCTTCTCTCATACATCCTGTGTCACAGGTCCCTGCCACTCGCTCATGCCAGGCACTACGTTGTATACAGCCTTGAAGCCGTGTTCCGCCAA
>CAZYAH010000198.1:0-4519 GCA_964645595.1 uncultured Alicyclobacillaceae bacterium
GTCATCAGGTTGGAGATGGCCGCCTTGTTTTCCTTGTCAAACCGGACTTCCCGCCCCGAATCGGTGACGGCGCGCGAAATCTTCTTGCGTATGACGTCCGGATGGTCCAGCATGGAAATGTAGGCGTTCGGACTCGGATCGCTCTTGCTCATCTTCTTGCTCGGGTCCTCGAGGCTCATGATGCGGCCGCCGACCTTTGAAATGTAGACTTCGGGAATGACAAACGTCTCGCCGTACCGCTGGTTGAATCGCTCCGCCAGGTCCCTTGTCAATTCGAGGTGTTGCTTCTGGTCTTCGCCGACGGGGACCAGATCCGTCTGGTACAACAGGATGTCCGCCGCCATCAGCGCCGGATACGTAAACAGCCCGGCGGTCACCACGTCGCGCTGCGACGACTTGTCCTTGAACTGCGTCATGCGGCCAAGCTCGCCAAAGTGGACGACGCACTGGAGAATCCAGCCGAGCTCCGCGTGCGCTGGAACGTGCGACTGGACAAAAAGCGTCGACTGCTTCGGATCTATGCCCGCCGCCAGGTACAGCGCGGCAAGGCTTAATGTGTTCTCGCGCAGCTCTGCCGGGTCCTGCGGCACCGTGATGGCGTGCATATCGACCACGCAGAACAGGCAGTCTGCGTCCCGCTGCAACTCCACAAAGTTTTTCATCGCGCCGAGGTAATTGCCGATGGTCGGCGTTCCGCTGGGCTGAATTCCGGAAAACACTCGCTTTGTCATCTAGACCACCCTTTCTCGTGTTTTGGTGCAACAAAAAACGCCCAATCCCCTCGTGAAGGGACGGACGTCAGTTCCGCGGTGCCACCCTACTTCGCAGCGGCCAATTCGCTTCAGCCACTGCGCACTCTATCCTTTACATGCAGTAAAGGCGCCAGATAACGTCGGCCAACGAATTCCCCTACTGCCGAAACCGGGTTCAGGGAATTGGCTCAGAGGCCCATTCCGCGCGTTTCACCTGCCGGTCTCCCACCACCGCCGGCTCTCTGGAAGGGAAGGTCGCGCGTACTCTTCCTCGTCACAGCCTTGGATATCAACTTGCCAAATATTATATGAAGCCGGGTTGCGGAGCGCAAGTTTGCGCTCTGTCCCACCACTGGCGGCCACATTCAAGTGAGATCCCATTCGTCACCGCCCGGAGGCCCATCCGCTTCTCCACCCAAAGTCGGAGGTGGCGACACGCCGCGCGTCCGACGACACGTTGTGATGACGCTGGTAAACTCTGCTACAGAAACGCCACATGAGAGGAGTAACCGCTGTGCCTTCAACCGATATTGCGACGCAAGACCCTGCGCTGGACACATCTCTACATAGCGAGCCGAACCAACGCCCTGCTTCTATCTTCCGCAACCGCTCGTTCGTGGCTCTGTGGCTGGGCCAGTTCATCGCCTTTCTCGGCAACAACGTCTACGGGCTGGCGTTGCTGTGGGAGATGAAGGTTCTCACCGGATCGACCGTCATGATGTCCACGGTGGCCATCGCCTCGCTCGTCCCCATGATTGTCTTCGGCCCGATTGCCGGAGTGCTGGTGGACCGCTGGCCGAAACGCACGGCCATGATCTGGTCGGACGTGATTCGGGCGGTTGTCATCGGCGCGCTGACGATACTGCTCGCAGCGCATCTGGTGGCCCCGTGGATGTTGATTGTCGGCTCGGCGGTCAACAGCCTGGTCGGCAGCGTCTACACGCCCGCGAATGCAGCGCTCGTCCCGCTGTTGGTCGGACGCGACAATCTGCAGCAGGCAAATTCCATCACCCAGGGGACTACCGTCCTGACGCAAATTATTGGCCCGTTTGTCGGCGGCATCCTGGTTGCCCATGTGAGCATGGTCGCAGCCTTTGCGCTGAACGCCGTAACCTACCTGGCGTCCGTGGTGAGTCTGTTCTTTGTCAGCCTTGAGGAGCCCGCGCGAGAACACAAGAAACTCAATACCAGGCAGTTTGTCACGGAGTTCAAGGAAGGCCTGGACGTAATTTTCAGCATGAAGCTAATGCGGGAAGTCATTCCGATTGCGCTCATCGCCAACTTCCTGTTCGCGCCGTTTGAACTGATTCTCATTCAGTACTGCACGGAAGTTTTGCGCGGAGACGCGCAGTTGTTCGGGACGTTCGGAGCCTGCTTCAGCGGCGGGATGCTTTGTGGCGCGATTGCTGCGGGCGCGCTTGCGAAGAAGATCCGCAAGGGCATCTTGATGGCGGTTTCGTTCCCGACCTTTACAATCATGATGTTCGCCATGTCGTTCACGCGCACCGTCTGGATTGCGCTCACACTAGCCGTGTTGATGGGCTTCTTCAACATGATGGTGAACATCCTCCTCATGACCATCATTCAGGCGGCCATCCCGCAGGACAAAATGGGGCGGGTGTTCGGATCCTTTGGATTGCTCGTGCAAGGTGCCCAACCGTTCGCGCAGGCATTGGGCGGATACCTGCTCAGCGTCTTCTCGGTGCCAACCTTGATGGCCACGTTGAGCGGACTCTGCTTTCTCGACGCGATGTGGGCCGCAACGCGGCGGGAACTGCTCAGACAGGAGTAGAAAGAGGGCTGTCCCCAGAGCCACCGCAAGGTGGCCGCAAGGACAGCCCATTCTTCGTCGAACGATACCGAGTCGAGTAAAGTACCTCACGGAGTACTCACGAAGCCTGTTACTTTTTCAAAGCTTTGCCCAAGTCCAACACCGTCCGAATCGCAATGAGCAGAGCAGCCAGGTAGTACCAGATGAGAATCAGGAGCTTGGTTGGGTCAAGGGTGGTCAGCAAGGACAACAGGATGAGCGGCAGGATGTCGAACAGAAGCGGGCGCGTGGCCAAGCTGGCCAGATCGCCGAGGTCTGCAGATCCGCGCAAGGTCATGAGGATATTGACGACGATGTTCAAACCGATAAGTGCAAGGACAACCAGCATTGTCACCTTCATGGCCTGATGTGCCAGAATCACGCTGAGCATAAAATCACCTCCTCGCGCTTGTCTCATTGGTGCAATGGTGTTGTACGCACACACTATGAGGAGCACGAGAAGGTGTGAAACGGCGCCTGTCCGGGTACCGGGCAGGCGATTCGAACTCTTATGAACGGTGCTTGTCGAGGAACTCCACGACGCGGCGGTAGGCGAGCATTTCGTTGTCCTTTTTCATGAACCCGTGGCCTTCGTCGTCGAACACAATGTACTCCACCTCGACAGCCTTGTCGCGCAGCGCCTGGACAATCTGATCCGATTCCGCCTTGACCACGCGCGGATCGTTTGCGCCTTGGATGACCAGCATCGGCTTGGTCATGTTGTCGAGGTACGTGATGGGCGAGTCGGTCGTCAGGCGTTCCTTGTCTTCGACCGGATCGCCCAGCCATTGCCGCATGGCCGGCTTCCAGTGGTCAGGCACCGACTCGACGAAGGTAAACAGGTTCGACGGCCCGAAGATGTCGACGCAGGCGCGCCAGTACTCGGGATGCCGCCCGTGCAGCAGGAGCGTCATGTAGCCGCCGTAGCTGCCGCCGACCAGGAACAACTTGTCTCTGTCGGCCTTGCCCTCGCGGATCAGCCACTCGACGCTCTCCACCATGTCGAGCCGTGGCCCGTGGCCCCAGTCCCCTTCAACCATTTTCATGAATTTCGCCCCATGCCCAGAACTGCCGCGGAAGTTGGGCGCCCACACGTTGTAGCCGCGGCTGCAGAGAAATTGAAAGAGCGGCCGGAAGGCGCGGCGCTCCGCGGCCTGCGGTCCACCGTGCGGCCACACCACCGTGTAGCCGTTGGCGGTTTCCGGATGTGCCGGGAACCACAGCGCTTCAATCTCGAGCCCGTCAAACGACTTGAAACGAACGACCTCCGCACGGACCAAGTCTTCCTCGGCCATCCCCATGACCCGGTTGTTGGTCAGCTGCGTCCAGTTCCCCTCAGTATCCAATTTGTAGAGGTTGAACGGCTGGACGTCGCTGCGACCGAGGAAGTACAGGTTGCCGCTGTCCGCGATTTTGGCGTCCTCCACCACGCCGAAGGGCAGGGCGACGGCTTCCAGTTGATTTGCGCCGATGGCAAACCGGTACAAGCGGTCTTCCACTCCTTGTTGCGCCACCAGCCAGGCGGTGTGAGACGCTTCGTGGTAGAGCACCGCGACGATGTCCGCGCCGTCGATGGCGACGATTTTTTCAAACGATCCGCTGCCGAGGTCAAACCGGGCCAGGTAGCTGCGGTCCTCCCCGTAATTCGTGACGAAGAGGATGCTGTCGCCGACAAATTCCAGGTCCTGCACCACGTGCTGCACCGATTCGTCCGACACCAGGGACCGCACTGTTTCGCCTTGGTAGACGTATGCCGGTATGTACGTATTGGCCAGGTGCTTGCCCACCACAAACATCGACTCGTCCGGGGACACCTTCATCAGGTAGCAGGCTCCCCCTTCGCCGGTGTAGAGCAGGCGCTCTTCGTCGGTTTCGAGGTCGTACACGTACCCGTTCATGAACGTGTGGTTTTCCTTGTCGGAGCAGTAGTAGACGCGGTTGCCGTCCGCAGACAGGT
>CAZYAH010000199.1:0-4504 GCA_964645595.1 uncultured Alicyclobacillaceae bacterium
TACCTCGACCAGCACTTGATGACAGCGGATCTGACCGAGTGGTCCGTGTTTGTCTTTCTGCTCGCGGGGGCTGTCGGGACGTTTCTCGGCGGACCGCTGTCGGACGCCATCGGGAAAAAGTGGCTCATCAGTGGATCAATGGTCCTGGCGGTGCCGCTCAGCCTGCTCATCCCGCATGTGTCGAGCAGGCTCGGCATTGTCATCCTGCTCACTTTACTTGGTTTCGTCATCCTTGCCTCGTTCGCGGTTGGCGTGGTGTACGGTCAAGAGTTTATGCCGCGGCACATCGGCATGGTGTCGGGGCTCATTATTGGTTTGTCGGTTGGAGCTGGCGGAATTGGCGCGTCGGTGATGGGGCAGATTGCCGACGCATACGGAATTTCGGCAGTCCTTTCGGTGATCTCGTGGTTACCTCTGCTCGGCGCGTTGCTCACACTCCTGCTCCCGACGGAGCGGACAGACCGCCGGCGAGCAAAGGCGAGCGCCTGATCCGCGCGGGACAGCGAGCCGTCGCAGATTCGGAAATCTGCCGCATCTCTCTTGTCATCCGACAGGGCTGTGATAGGATGGAAACGAAAGACTCCGTTGCTGTGAAGGGTGAAAGCGATGCCACTGGATAAACTCAGAGACGAATCTCTGGATCGCCTCTTTCAGGCGGTGTTGTCGCTGCAAACGCTGGAGGAGTGCTACCGGTTCTTCGACGACCTGTGCACCGTCGGCGAGATCAAATCGCTCGCGCAACGGCTCGAAGTGGCGCGCATGTTGCGAAAGGGCTGTACATACCACCAGATTGAGTCGGAGACTGGCGCGAGCACCGCAACCATCAGCCGGGTGAAGCGCTGCCTGCACTACGGCTCAGATGGTTATGCGCTGGTTCTCGACCGGCTGTCCGACTAGCCACCCTCGAACAGGCAGACAGACGCGACCAGCAACGGAATCTTGTTGGACAACCGTGTGATCCGGCCGGACGAGGAGGGAACAGGATGTACAGGGTGAAGGATGCTGTAGATTTTTTCGATATGGTGGGCCAGACGCAGTGGCATCGGGACATACAGCGGACCTTGATTCACTGGATTGGGCTGCGCGATACATATGACGTATTGGATGTCGGATGTGGTGCGGGGCACTTCCTGTTACAACTGGCCCAACGCGTCCGCTGGGTTACGGGGTTGGACGTGTCCGAAAGCATGTTGAAGCGCGCACAGCTGAACGCAGAGGACCACCAGGTGGAAAATGCGAGTTTCGTGCCTGGGAACGTCCGCCAGCTGCCGTTTGCGGACAAACGATTCGATCTCGTTGTGTGCATGCATTTGCTCTTTATGCTCGGCAATCCGGAAGTCGCCATGCGGGAAATGCTTCGCGTATTAAAGCCGAACGGTGAACTGATTCTTGTGAATCCCTCGACGTCCGTGAATCCATGGTCTGTTCAAACGTACTGCGACGTCAATCGAGTGTACGATTTTGAACGCGACAGCTTGCTGTCGCTCGCCACGGCGACGGCTCGCTACGGCGGCGTAAACGAAGCCTCGCTTGCCAGCCTCGCCCAGAAGCTCGGTGGAACGGTCGTCGAATCGCTGCATCTGCTCGACGGGTTTGTTTTGGTTTCTCGCGTCACAAAAAACGAACCCATCGATGAAATCGGCGAATCTGGGACAAACTGAATGTAACCATCTTGAAGATCAGAATGTAATAAAAATGTCGACTTCCAGCGTGGAGTTCCCAGAATGTTATGTGGTAGAGTATTGCATGTGCCATCTTTGCTTGGACAAACTTTTCGTGGGCAAACCTTTGGATCAGCCCAACATGTCAGGGTTAGGAGTAGATAGCGTTGAAACTGCTGCAGAAAGTACAAGAACTTGGACAAATTTTGAGGACGTCTCATCATCACGTGGACTTTCATGACATCGCCCAATTTCTGAGCCAGGTCATGTCATGTAACGCATACATCGTCGGCCGCAAGGGAAAGATCTTGGGTTACGGTGTTCATGAACATGCACTGACCGAGGAATGGGTGCGGATTTTGACAGTGGACCAACGGTTCCCCGGCGACTTCAACAAACACCTGCTGCGGATTGAACAAACAGTCGCAAACTTGCAGGACAAAGAAGACTTCTACGTCTTCTCGCCGGAGGAAAACGAATCGTTCCGCTCCAAGTACATCACCATCGCGCCGGTGATTGCGGGTCGTGAACGGCAAGGCACATTGGTGTTCGCCCGTTCATCCCAGCCGTTCACGGACGAGGACATGATTCTCGCCGAATACGGGGCCACGATTGTCGCGCTCGAAATCGTCCACGCACGTCAACAGAAGAAGGAAGAGGAAAGCCGCCAGCGCGCTCTGGCTCACTTGGCGGTCGAGTCTTTGAGCTTCTCCGAACTCCAGGCGGCCAAGTACCTGATGGACGCCGTCAAGGAATCGCCAGACGGGATTGTCGTCAGCAGTCAAATTGCGGATGAGCACGGCGTTACGCGGTCCGTCATCGTCAACAGCATCCGCAAGCTGGAGAGCGCGGGTACGATTGAAAGCCGTTCGCTCGGCATGAAGGGTACCCACTTGCGCGTGCTGAATCCGTTTGTGGAGGAAGAAATCCAACGCCAGTTTGAGCGCTAAGCTCAGATAAAGCAGAAGGGCGCAGGAGAATGTCTCTCCTGCGCCCTTTTTCTACTGATCCACGTGGATGTAGCGCCTTGTTCACGGCGCAATCGCATTTGCCGGTTGGCGATGCGAAATGGAGATTAAGCTTCGCGCAGCGCTGCGTCTAGTCCGTTCCAGTAGTAGCACAACGTGCGCATGCCAAGGTCAAAGTTGCGCAGTGAAAAGTGTTCGTTTGGAGCATGGAAGTTTTCGTCGTTCAGCCCAAACCCCATGAGGACAATCGGAGCGCTGAGGACGGAATCGAACGGTTCGACGACCCCGATGGAGCCTCCCATGCGCGTAAAGGCGGCCGGCACTCCGTAAGCCTGTTCGTAAGCCCGGGCTGCCAGCTGAATCGCCGGATGGTGGAACGGGGTCACGTACGGGCGGCCGCAGCCAAAGCGCTGAACCGAAACGGTAACCCCCTTCGGGCAGTGCTTCAGCAAGTGCTCGGCGATGGCTTCCTGGATTTTCTCTGGATCCTGATTCGGGACCAGCCGGCACGTAATTTTGGCGTGCGCCTCGTTCGGAATGACGGTCTTCGTGCCGTCCCCCTGAAATCCGCCGTAAATGCCGTTGATCTCGAGCGTCGGCCGGGTCCACAACCGTTCTAACACAGAGTACCCTGCCTCTCCGAACAGTTCCGGAACCCCCAGGTCCTTGCGAAGTTGCTCTTCGTCAAAATCCAGGGAGGCGATGGCGCGTTTCTCGTCGTCCGACAGTGGCAGAACGTCGTCGTAGAACCCTTCAACGAGCACCTTTCCGTTCTCGTCGCGAAGGGAGTCGAGCAACTGCACCAGCGCGTGGATGGCGTTTTGCACTGCACCGCCGTAGAGCCCGGAGTGAAGATCTGAATTCGCGCCCTTCACGTCGACCTGGAGGGCGGTGAGGCCGCGCAGTCCATAACACACGCTGGGCTTGTCCGGACCCAGCATGGGGGTGTCCGAGATGACGATGACGTCGCATCGGAATTTGTCGGCGTTTTGTTCCAGCAGAGCGGGCAGGTGAAGGCTTCCGATTTCCTCTTCTCCTTCAATGCAGAACTTGACATTGACCGGCAGTGTGCCGGTGGTCCGCAACAGGGCTTCGAACGACTTGATGTGCATGAAGACCTGTCCCTTGTCGTCGCTCGAACCGCGGGCGTAGATTTTGTTGTCGCGGATGGTCGGTTCAAACGGCGGGGTGTCCCAGAGGTGAAGCGGATCGACCGGCTGCACGTCGTAATGGCCGTACACAAGGACTGTCGGCTTTCCGGGCGCGTGCAACCAATCGGCGTAGACGACCGGGTGGCCGGGTGTTTCCATCAATTCGACGTGTTCAAACCCGACTTGCCTGAGTTGCTCGGCGAGGAATTCGGCGCAGCGCCGAACGTCTTCCCGGTGATCTGCCAGCGTGCTGATGCTCTGGAACCGCAGGAAGTCCTTCAGCTGCTCGAGATGCTCGGCGCGGTGTTCGGTCAGGTATTGGTCAAAATCTGCCACACCTTCGTCTCCTTTCGAATCTTGGGATTGACCAACATTATACACTACTGCCAAGGGAGTCGCGGCGGCAATCGCTGCGTGTATTCTCGCGCTGAACGTGGTCTACCTGTGGATGTCGCTGTAAGGAGTAAAATGGGGGTGGCACGGGTGGGATCAACTGCGCTCGTCCGGTTCAGTTCATGCGTTCGCGTCGAGGCAGTGGGAGCAGACGCCGAACAAGTCAACCTTGTGGTGTTCGACGCGACAGCCGTCCGGAACGCTTTGAAACGACGGACATTCGAACAAGTCTTTTACTTTATGGCACTGCAGGCAGACAAAGTGGTGATGGTGATGGCCCGCGCAAAACGTGTAGTAGATGGTGCCATCCACGAGGAATGGAGAGGCCAAT
>CAZYAH010000200.1:0-4503 GCA_964645595.1 uncultured Alicyclobacillaceae bacterium
AATTGCAGGTCAGCCGCGCGCAGTTCCGGTGGAGACGATAGACGATATTAGCGGGCCTGTCGATGTTGACGAAAGGCCCCTTATACGACGCTCGATCTTGATCTCGCCGCCCACGCCCTCACGCCACAGGTCCGGATTTATTGGTGCCGTAACGCAGTAACGCTTTCAAAGCCGGGTAACGGCTTCGCGCGTGAAAAGCGCTCACGCGGCGAGCCGCACCACGCCGTTGAAGTCAAATCCCACCGTAAAACCGGTGTTACGTAAGGGCGCGCGTCCTCGTGGGGACGCCATCTGCCACGACCCATCAGCACCGCGCCGTCAATCAGACCGCCCACACCGGGATCGCCTTCGAACCGATAGCCACGCTGGTGCGCCTCGTCCACCGGCGTGAGTGCTGCAGCTGGTCGCGAAGCTGGGCATCGAAGCCGGAACTTCGTCATACACGGGAGATCCTTCGAGCAGACCGAGATTCTGGTCTGGAATCAATATGCGCGGCCCATTGCGAGTCCGCCGCGCCTGACGTGACGATTCTCGTCTGACTGGCCCCAATCGGCGTAAGAATAGGCGCATGACTCGACGCCTTCTGACGCTTGCCGTTGCGTTCGGCGCGTCTACGATATCGGGTTCATCGTCGGTCGTCGCACAGGCCACCGCGCAAGGCCAGCCGTCAGTGTTCCGGACCGCCGCGCGGTTGGTGCAAGTCAACGTCACCGTCATGGATTCTCGCGGACAACCGGTGACAGATCTCAACGCCGGCGACTTCACGATTCGCGAGTCGGGCAAGCCGCGCGAGATCGCGCTGTTCGGCTTCGAGGGCGGCACCTCCAGAGCCGCTCCGCCCCCACCCCTGCCACCGAGAGTGTTCAGCAATCAAGTGCAGTTCATCGGAGGACCACCCCGGAACGTCACGGCGTTGATCCTGGACATGGTGAACACCTCGACACGCGACAATTTCTTCGTCCGCTCGCAGGTGTTGCATTACCTCAAGAAGTCCCACACGTCGGATACGCGACTGGCGATTTATGTGCTGAGCGGCGACGGCCTGAAGACCATCGCGGAGTTCACCGAAGACGCCGATCTGCTGCGGTCCCGTCTTGATCAGACGGTTGTGAGCCTCCCTCCGGTGATCCCGTTCCGTCAGGACCGGATTCGGCGAACGCTCGACGCGCTTGACGCCGTCGGGCGCCATCTCGAAGGGATCCCCGGCCGGAAAAGCGTCGTCTGGATCAGCGGTGGGTTTTCGGTGTTGGATGTCAGCGAAATCATGGGTATGGGGCCGCACGTGTCGATTGATGGCATCCTTGAGGCAGACGTGCGGAACGCGGCACAGTCACTGGCGCAGCGCGGCATTGCCTTGTACATCGTAAGCGCATCGGGACTGCGGGGCGGCCTCGCGGGGACGCGTCCGCGCGTGGAGTGCCACCAGGAAGCGGCACTCCTCTCGTTAACGCGCTTCGGCGGGCGAGCGAAATCAGCAATGGTCTGCGTGGAACAATGGGGATGATGGCGGCAATCACCGGGGGGAAGTACCTGTCTGATACCAACGACATGGCGGTCGGCCTTAAGAACGCCTTCGACGATCTCAAGGCCGGCTACACCCTGGGGTTCTACGCCGCCGATGCCGACGACAAATGGCATCCGCTGGAGGTGCGGGTAAGACGGCGTGGTCTCACCGTGCGTAGCCGGCAAGGATGGATCGCGGCATCGGAGCAGCGCGTCGCTGCCTCAACGACCACAGACGCGTGGCGACACGCGATTGAGGATCCGTTGGGTTCATCAGCAATCTTGATGAGTGCGAGGTGCCAACCGGAGTCGAACGAGGCAGCCGTCACACTCGAGTTGATATTGCGAATCGATGCAAACAGTGTCGCGTTCGAACGCGACGGGGATTCGTTCGTCAGCAGTCTCGATGTGGTGACAGTCGATCGCACCGCAGATGGCGGCTTGAGGCCGTTTACGCAACGAGTGACCGTCGAGTGGGACGAACAACGGCTTGCAGTGGGCCGCACGCAAGGCATCGTCTACGTCCGCAAGTGGAACCCACAGGCAGACGTCACGGCGATTCGCGTGATCGTGCGCGACAGACACACCGGCAAGTACGGCACGCTCGACATGCCGATGAGCAGCGTGTTGGCCGCGGGAAGCAATTGACGCCACGGTTTTCCCGGTACGAAATTGAACTAAGGTTAGTCATCGTTTCGCGTCTCTGGCGTTTGCTGACTGTGGATTAGATTGTGGCCCGCTCTAGCTAGCGCATCGTTTAGAGCCGCACTTTTTCAAGATGCGTCTCGATCGCTTTGCGAACGTCGTCCGGCAGTAGCCGAAGGGGTTCGTGCTTCGCCCACTGATCTCGAACCGCTTGCGCAGTTTCGGTTGCGATCTTGACGACTAAGCGAACTGGCAACCCCGCCTTTTCGGCAAACCGCCGAAAGCGCTCTGAATCGATTTCGGTGAAGCTCTTGGTGCCCGCAATGGACAACCCGAACTCCTCGTTCGGCATGTATGCAACAGTACCAACCAGGTCGTAGGCAGGCGCGAGCTTCGGGGTGCGACCGTCCGGATATATCAAAGACCAATTCTTTAGGTGGGCGTCTCCATTGCCAATCAACACACTAAACGCGAGACGACGCACAAATTCGGCGATTCCCGCTTCACCAGTTTCGACCCAGAGCACCTGAGCGATGTTGCCGTAGCTTGCCTTGTTGTACTTCTCGTGGGCGTACACGTTAAACACCTGCGCGAAGTCCTCGATGTGAATTCGCTGTCCTGACTCTGTGCGATCGAATCGTCGGATAGCGAATGTTTGACCGAAAGCTTCGGGCAGATTGTCAGGCAGGTTCTCGATTTCCTTGGTCGCGATTAGCCGAACTTCTGGCACGTCAATGCCTACCGCGGCAGCCAAGGTCATCATCGCGTATTCGTTTTCAGGGACTGCCTTGAATCGCGAAGACGGCAATTTGGCAATCCAATCGCCGCCTCCTCCACCGATTGGCAGAGTGAGTCCCCCATCGGTTTCCATCACAGCAGAAAACTTGAGTTGTACGCCGGCTAAAGAGAACCTCAGAGGCTGTTCGTTCGAACGCCCACCAGACGGTTGCTGCCTCTCTTCGCGTGGCGGTAAAACACCGTCAATCGCAGAAACGGTTACCGCACCTGGAAGATCAGTTCCTAAAAGCCACAGCAGGAAAAACTCGCGCTCCGGGTGAACCCCGCCTTTTGCCGCCAAATACTCGCGCAGATGACCTTCTGGAAGCAGGTTTGAGAAAAACGGCGGAAGCTTGACCTTTGTAGGGCGCGTGTTCTCGACGAGAGTACCCGCCGCTCCTTTGAATCCAAGACTCAAAGTTGGCCGATTCGAGTCCTCGGCATAAGCGGGAGCGAAAGTAAAAAGATTGGCGTCGTTTTCGAAGCGCGTGAGAGTACCAACAGCAGTTTCACCCAGGCGAACTTCGAGCACATGCACGCTGGCGTTGACGCGACGAATATCTTCAGCGGTTATTGTGGCCATCGAAGTCTTCGACTGCTTTCTTAACGGATCTCCGCCTCGCTATTGACAGGATCTCCATCGAGTGCGTAAATCGGACGCTCCTCGGTTGAAACGGCCCTCCTCCGGATCAAGCCATCAATCACTGGAATGAGCTGCCGCGGAACAAGCATCAGCTCAAGATCCAATACGCGTGCGACATCTTGGACTGTCGACAAACGTGGGTCGACTACGGCCCGTTCAAGATTAGAGATTTGACTCTGCCGAATTCCCAGCTTCTGAGCCAACTCTGCCTGCGTGAGATCCCGCTCAAGACGTGTCTCGCGCAACGCTTCTAGAACCGGCTGTATAATCATTTCGTATCACCCAAAACATATCAAAGCAAACATCTATACTCTATTCAATATATATATCAGCCAAGCACGATAAAATATATCATGTATATATGATTGTAGTCAAAATATATTAATTATAGATGATATACAGACTCAACGACAGAGCCATCCTCGCCCAGCTGAACAACCCTTTTATTTTCAGAGTTTTAGGCGTGAATTGCATTGATCCGAACGAAACACCCGGAGTCGCGGAGACACGCCAGCGGCTGAGAACTTCGATTTGAGCGCGGGGCGGCCCCCCCCGACACTGCGCCTGGGATCGCGGTCACGCGGCAAATCGGTTAGAGGCCGACGACGACGGCAGCCCGTACCTAGTCTTTGCAGGCGCCAATGAAACGAACCGCGATCGGCGTGAGCGCGAATCGGCGGTATGACGGCTGCGGCACCGGCTCGCCAGCCGCCACGTTGTTGACGGCGGAAGCCATCATGTCGATGAGACCCAGCCTGGAGAGGTTCGAAGCGATCACGTCAGCATCGTAGGGCGACAACGAGAATTCACTCTGCAGGGCGCACAGATTGTCAGATTCTGCGTACGGAGAGTGCGGCGGAGTCGGCAGTTCATGCGTACAGAGCTTGCGTCGGCACGGGCCGGAGGGATCCACAGACGCACAAGACCTCTTGAAC
>CAZYAH010000201.1:0-4492 GCA_964645595.1 uncultured Alicyclobacillaceae bacterium
GGAAGGTCGCAGTCCAGCAGGTCCTGTTCCAGGAATGTGAAATTGGGATGGTCCCTGAGTCCAGCCAGATTGCGTTCTTTCACCCACCGTTCATAGTTGTGCTTGAAGGCGTCAATCCCGACCACCTTCTCCCCCGCTGCCAGCAGCCGTTCGCAGAGATGAGAGCCAATGAACCCGGCACACCCGGTGACAAGTACCTTCCCCACGTTAGGTCCCCCACACTGCCAGGATGTCCTGCGCTACTCTATCCCACGTGAAATGTTGCTTCGCCATCCGCCTTCCATTGCGCCCCATCGTCTTTCTCAGGTTTGAGTCAGCCAACAGCCGGCCGATGTACTCCGCCAATGCCTTGGGATCTTCTGGCTGGTCGACGACAAAGCCGTTCTCTCCCGGGACAATGACCTCCGGATTTCCCCCTCTTGCCGTCGTGACAATGGGCAGACGCGCGGCCATGGCTTCGTAGTGCACGCGAGCAAGCGGTTCCTCCCACTGCGACGGGCAGACAAACACATCGCCCGTCCAGAACCACTTGTGCACTTCAGTCGGTGCAACGAATCCCGTCGTCACCACCGGAATGGGACAGCGGGCAGCCAACGCGCGGACATAGGCGACGTAGTCGCTGATCTCGTCGTCGCTGTACCACTTGCTTCCGACCAGGACCAAAGCGGCATTGGGATGTGATTTTGCGATATACCACATGGAGCGCACGAGAATGTCCGCCCCTTTTTTCGGCGACAGACGCCCGACAAACAGGACGACGTCGCGGTTTTCCAGACCAAACTCATTGCGCAGTTGGCGCCGCACCTGTGCTGCTTCTTCTTGGTGCAGCTTTAGACTGTAACGGTCGACATCCACTCCGGAGTAGATGGTTCGCAATTTATCTGCCGCCGCTGGATAATCCGCCACGATGCGCTGCCCAACGTAGTCGCTGATGGTCACGATGGTCTCCACAGCATTGATGGCGCTCTCCGCCTCGTCGCGAGTAATCTTGCCGGGCAAAAACATGTCGTTGTGCATGCTGAGCACGATGCGCGACTGCGGCGCGACATTCCGGACCGCGTTGACCATACGTGGCCGATTGAAGATGTGAATGACGTCGAACTTTTGCTGCGAATTCGCCAGGAATTCCACCACACCTTGTTCGTATACGTCGTATACCTTTCCGGGAACGCGCACGTAGCAGACACCGTCCCGAACTTCGTCTACGGGAAGATCTGGATCCTGGATCCCGAGAATGGTCAACTTGTGTTGCTTTGCGAGGAGAGGTGTCACCCCTTCGATATACGTCTGAATCGCTCCGCCCCGGATGGGAGGAACCGGCAATTTCTCAGTAACGATTAGCAGGACATTCATCGCGTCTTGACCTCCTTCCGCATCCGGTTGATTTCATTTGATCTCGCTCGACTGTCTTTGGATTGCTTGCGCTTGTCTCGCGAGTTCTGGCTTTTTCCCTTTGCCGTGGCACGGCCGTACGTCGAATTCGCTGCGGCAATCATGAGTTTCAGCCTCGCTACGTTCTCTTTCGCTCGAATTATGGTTTTCGCTTCGTTGTCTTGGGGTTGCTTGCGTACATCCGAAGCTTTCCCACCGTTGTCTTTGGTCGCTGCAATGACGGCCATCAATTTTCCGGTAATGTCTGTCCGCTTCGTGCTGGAGCCCTGCGACTTCGCGGTACTGTCGGTCCATATCGTTCCGGAGTTCTTCGACTTCGCTCCGCTGGCTATCCATTTCGTACCGGAGTCCTGCGATATCGCTCCGCTGGCTGTCCATTTTGTACCGGAGTCCTGGGAGTTCGCGGTGCTGTCGGTCCATATCGTGCTGGAGTTCTTCCACTTCGCTGCGCTATCCGTCCGGGTTACGGCGGAAGTGTTCGCTTTGGCCCGTTCGTACTTCTCTTTGACGGCCGCTACGTCGAGCTGCGCGCCAAGTTCTTTCAGCGCTTGCCATTTCGAACTCTCCGACGCTTCGAGCCGCGTCAGCAATGGCTCGAGTTCCGTGGTCATGAAAGTCACCGGATCGTACACAATCTCCTTGATGTTTTTGTACAACTCGTTGGGAAGAGCCATATCAATTAACAAAATTTCGTACAGTTCCGGTTCCATGGGACACGCCTCGTTGTACGCGTCAATCATGCCGCGCATCCAGGACACATCCCACACGCCCATGTCGTCCATGGTGCCGGTGATGAGCTTTCGCAAGTCGCGAATCGGCAAGTCAAACGCGACGCCGTCCAAGTCGATAATCCAGATGCCGCCCGGCCCGTTTTGTCCGTTCGACCATCCGTAGTCCTGGTGAACAAGCCCCCAGGCCGACTCGCCGCGCTCTGTCAGCTGCTTATACGACGATTGATCCAATAGTTGTATAGCGCGCCGCGCCTGGTCCTCGTATTTGTCCACAACCTGCAACAACATTTGGCTCGCCGGCAAATCGGAGTAGACCTCAGCGAGCACCCGAAACCAGCCAATTTTGGTCAACACTTTCTCGTACGTCTTTGGCCAACGGTATAAGCGCGACGCATGCGAAGCTCCCGGCGGCTCGACATAGCCGCGCGACAGCCGGTGAAATTCGCCGAGTCCATAGCAAAGTTCCTGGGCGCCCGCGAGATCAATCTTGGACGCCGGAGTGAGGGATTCTATCCACTCCGTGACAATCCACACTTTGCCGCCGCCCTGGGTGTACAGTTGGCCTTGTTTCGTCGGAATCAGTTGGGGTACGCGCGCACCCTGATGGACCAGGTAGTCTTGTGCCCCGACCGAAAAGAGACTCCGCTCCGGTGCGCGGTGCAATACTTTCAAGCTGCGCGGCCCACGGTTGGTGTCGATTTTCCAAATCGCCCCGCCTTTATCGGACTTGGCTGTAATGAGCGTCATGTTGTTCACGATCATGTCGTATCTGGACATGACCTCTTGGGCAATCGCCTCTACCTCAGGCGGCACCGTCATGTCCGGATCCGGGTATCCGTCGTGAATCCAGGGACGAATCAAGTACTTCTCCACCCCTACCCCTCCTTCACAGTTGTTCCTAACGCCCTGTTCTGGACAAACACGTAACCGCAGTTGACCAGTACAGAGCCTTTTCGTAGTGTATTTGTGCGTTAGACACGGGGTACAAGACACCTATCCTGAGGAGGGGTAGAATTGGCGAATGCCACGGGGCCATAACAAAACACCTCCCCTGGTTTGCACCCAGACGGGAGGTGTTGGTCAAAATCTACGCTGACAAGGACGCCGCACGGACTCTGCTCAATGCGGCTGTGTGCAATTCTTTATTCCTACCACCAATACGGACTCGCCAGCGCGCCGAGCGTGAGCCCGGTTAGCGCACCGAACGCGAAGAACGCACCGGGTGAATAGGCGAGTTCCGGATGGACGCTGTCAGTTTGCGCCAGTATGGCGTGTTCACTCTGCAGATCTCCGCCATCGGCGCTAATGATGCGCGCACGCGGAACACATGGGCTCACGTACACCCCGTGAGGCGTTGCCGATTGCAGAACTCCACAATAGATGGTTCCACTCACGTGATGCACATCGACTGGCCGCCCAACATATTGCCTAGCCACAGGATACAATGGATGACACATGTCCTCTCCTGCCCCCCTTCATGCCAAGGTCATTCCACTATACGTAATAAGAGACCCCGGCGGACGGGCGTTTGCTAGGGGGAGACAAACAACCGCGAAGATTTTGAGGAAAAAGAGAATGGCCCTCGTACCCGAGAGCCGATGTTCATCCTTTGACGGAACCCGCCAGTAGTCCACGGATGAAGTAGCGTCCGAGAAACACGTAGACCAGCAAGGTCGGCAAGGCAGTGATGAACGCGCCTGCCATCTGCACGTTCCAATCAATAATCTGGCTCCCGGCCAAATTTTGCAGCGCCACCGTGATAGGCTGATTTGGCGGAGACGTCAAGGATACGCCAAACAGGAACTCGTTCCAGATGGAGGTGAACTGCCAGATGCCAACGACGACAAAGCCAGGAATGGACAGAGGCAGGATGATTCTACCAAAGATGCCCCAGTAGCCGTTGCCGTCGATTTGGGCCGATTCCATCAGGTCGTCCGGGATGTTCGCGTAATAGTTCCGGAAGATTAGTGTCGTTATCGGAATACCGTAGATGGTATGCGTGAGGACCAAGCCCGCAATCGTGTTGCTCAGCCCGAGCGCATCGATGAATTTGATAAGCGGAATGAGAATGCTCTGATACGGGATGAACATTCCAAACAGAATGAGCGGAAAGACTACGTCTGCGCCGCGAAACTTCCACTTGGACAGCGCATAACCGTTGACGGCGCCAAGGAGAGACGACGTAATGGTCGCGCATACCGTCAGGGTAACACTGTTCCAGAAGTAAGGAGCCAGATGATCAAAGGCCTTGCTGTAGCCCGTAAAGTCCAGGTGCTGCGGCAGCCACCACATGTGCGCGATATTGACTTCCTGTGAGCTTTTCAAGCTGGTGATGAGGAGAATGTAGATTGGCGTCAGGTAGATGACCG
>CAZYAH010000202.1:0-4486 GCA_964645595.1 uncultured Alicyclobacillaceae bacterium
GTTTGCGAAACTGTTCTTTTTCTACTTCCTCTTGCCCAAACGCCTTGACCACGCGTACTCCAGAGATGTTCTCCTGTACCTTGTCGTTGATGTCCGAAAACGCCTCCTGCGCAGTGTGGAAGCGCTCGTGCAGGAGTTTGCCGTAGTAACCGGTAGACCACGCCATAAACGGCAGTGGGATAAGGACGATAAGAGTCAATGGCCAACTCAGCGTTGTCATCATCGTCATGACCACGAGCAAACCGGTGGTGACGGAGTCGACCAAGGTCAGGATTCCGTCGCCAGCCGTCATCTCGACGGCGGAAATGTCGTTCGTGGCGTGCGCCATCAGGTCGCCAATGCGGTTTTTGTGGTAGAACTGGGGCGACATCTTCGAAAAGTGTTCGTACAACTGGTCGCGCAGCAGACGTGCGAGGCGGGTGGAGGCCCCAAACAGGAAGATTCGCCACACGTAGCGGAGTCCGTAGGTGACAAGTCCGATAACAAGAATGAGCGACGTCCACTTCAGGAGGTCACTCGTCGTAAGTGTCCCTTGGTGAATCTCGTCGACCACAATCCCGACAATCTTGGGCGGCACGAGATTCAACAACGCGACCAGCACGAGCACGGACACACCGACGACATAGTTCCATTTTTCTCTTTTGAAGTACCACATCAGATCCAGAAAAACGCTCATAGCATCGACCTCTCCATCTGACATTGCCAAGACGTAGCGCGCTAAGCTTGAAAACCAGAACATGTGTTCTGATTATAGCAGATGATTCGCCCAAAGTGCCTGTAATTTTGCGAATAAACACATTTGACCGCGGAAGAGCGACAGAACGCTCCAATCATAGCGAATCTTGCGCAAATTTTCATCGGTCGAAAGACCTAGTCAATCGAAAACACCGGGAGAACAAGAAGAAACGGGGCGGCTCCGAGTGCCACCCCGTTCTTAGCCGAGCCATGAATCGGCACCGCCCTGCGCTGCCGCATGCTGTCTAAGAGAATGTTCGCCAATCGGACGTTAGTCGTACAGCGCAGTAATTTTCAATTCCACTGCGGTCGATGTCAGTTCTACGAGGTGTGGGCCGCCATCCGCCAGCAGGAGGTTTTGAATAATCCACAGGTCCGTTGGAATGGACAGGCCTGCCAATTGACTGGGCAGCAACCACTGGAGCGGCCCTTCGTCCGTGGCATACTCGGCAACGGTGCCGTCTTCCACGCGGAGGCGGAACACGTACATGAGAAAATGACTCTGTTCACCATTTTCTTCGACAAGTTCAGAAACCGCGCCGCAACAGCGTTCGATGGTCGCACGAAGGCCAGTTTCT
Source organism: uncultured Alicyclobacillaceae bacterium (assembly GCA_964645595.1). GTDB lineage: Bacteria > Bacillota > Bacilli > Alicyclobacillales > Alicyclobacillaceae > Alicyclobacillus_A. Next base: position 1,314 of record CAZYAH010000202.1, read on the forward strand.
TCTTGGAACTCGCGGATCATGGCGGCACTTGGATGTTCGCCGATTTCCAGCTTGCCGCCCGGCAAACACCATTTGCCGACAAACGGTTCCTTCTGGCGTTGAATCATGAGCAGCGCTCCGTCGTCCCGAACGGCTGTTCCGACAGCACAAGGCGTCGTCTTGTTCGCGTACCTAGACAATTGCGTTCCCCCTCGCGCATTTCGTCCGAGCTAGTTCAGTTCTCTTAGGAACCGCTCAATCTCCGCCCACTCGGCCTCGTCCACAATGTTGTGGTAGCGCGTCTCTCCGGCTTCATCGACCTCGATGCGCAGCAAGGCGTACTGGTTGGAGTCTTCCACACTGACCGCGAACGCGTATTCCCGATCCGCAATCTTCAACCGGTCCGCCAGATAAAATGGGTGCACATTACCGTGTTCATCCTGTAGATGAAGGGTGACAGGGGCCTGACAACTGCAACTGTTGTTTCCGCACGAGCATGCCACGTTCTCACCATCTCCCGTCTCGGTGTATAAATCGGTACAGAAAATCAGTAGATCAATTCAAGGAAATCTTGCTTCGCGAGATTACCAAAGTAGTACGTGACATCCACGTCCTTCAGAGCTTCGTTCAGCGCGTCGTATTCGTAACGCACCCCGGTCAATCGCTGTTCGAGGTCCGCCACGTCGCCCGCGCCGAAGAAATCGCCATAGATTTTGCACCCTTCAATGATCCCGCGGTTGACGTTCAACCGCACATCAATCGATCCGATGGGGAAACGGCGCGACCGCTGCACGTTGAACTGGGGAGACTTCCCGTAGTTCCAGTCCCAGTTCTGGTATCGCTCCCGCGAGATCTCGTGAATGGCTTTCCAGTCGTCTTCCGTGAGCTTGTACTCGGGTACTGGCGACTGTCCTTCAAATATGGATTCCAGCAAGAGTCGCTTGAACTCGTCGATGGACAGGGGCTTGTCCAGAAATTCACTGATGTTGGCCACGCGGCTGCGGATGGACTTAATTCCTTTCGACTCTATCTTCTCCGCCTTCACATTCAGCGCGGCGACGACGTCTTCGAGGTTGGTGTCAAGCATCAGGGTGCCGTGGCTGAACATGCGGCCGCGCGTCGCGAATTGCGCGTTGCCGGAAATTTTTCGCCCTTCCACCAGGATGTCGTTGCGCCCGCTTAACTCAGCAGGAACGCCGAGCTTGTGCAACGCCTTGACGACCGGCTCGGTAAACTTGCGAAAGTTGTGGAAGTTATCCCCTTCGTTTTTGGTGATGAAACTGAAGTTGAGATTGCCCAGGTCGTGGTAGACCGCACCGCCGCCCGACAAGCGCCGGACGACAATGATGTCGTTCTTGCGCACGTAGTCGACGTTGATTTCTTCAAATGTATTCTGGTTCTTGCCAATAATAATGGATGGTCGGTTTACGTAAAACAACAGATACGTCTCATTGATGTCGAGGTGCTTCACCGCGTACTCTTCAATCGCGAGGTTGACGCGGGGGTCGGTGATTCCTTGGTTGTCGATATAGAGCATGTCGAGTCGCCTCCACACTTCCAACAACTGTCCGTACCATTGTACCCCTATGGCCGATTGGAGGAAAGTCGCATCGGGATGGCGCGAAAAACCCAAAAGGAACCAACGCGCTTCCTGAACCAAATCAGCGCGGCCCATCCAGCACCCGCGAAACGACTTGCAGTGCGGTCTTGCCCACGGCATTGCCCACGTAAGGCAACTTGCCCAGCGTGTGGGGAGACAGCTCCTCCGCAATCAAGAAGAAGAACAGGGCGGCGCCGGCAGCGAGTACGCCCCACAGGACGGGGAGATGGGTGAATTGATAGGGAAGAGGCGCGTGCAAGCCAACCAGGAGAACCGCTCCGACGACCACACTGCACAAGGCAGAGTAGCAGAGTGTCGCCCAGGGTACAGGGATGGGCGTGACCCGGACGGCCATGCGCAGGAGGGCCGCGGTCTGCAAAATGGTCGATACGGCAAACGCGAGGGCAAGTCCTCCCAGAGACATCTGCCACCGCTCGAGACACCAGTACAAGACGCCAATCCGAACCACGTCTCCAAACAGGCTTGCGTAGAGGAGTGCACGACCTCTTCCTTGCGCCTGCAAAATGGAAGTAAGCGGGGCCTGAAGGTACAGCGGCATGGCCAGCGGCGCCAGCCAAATGAGCACGTTCACCGCGCTTTCTGCGCCGAACCATGCGCACAGTGGACGGGCTAACACGTAGAGAGCCGCTGTGGCCGGGAGGGAGAACATCGCGACCGCGCGAACGGTCTGGTACAGCGACGGGCCGAGGGACGCCAATCCATATTGAGCGCGCCGCGCCGTCATGGTGGGCAGGAGGGCCGTGGCCATACCGTCCGTGACAAACATTGGCAGGCACAACAGAGGGAGTGCCACCGCGGCGTATTCCGCCACGAGGGTGTCCGCCGCGTGGGAGCCGAACCGCATAGCCAAATAATGTTCTGCGAGGGGGAGTTCGAGGGCAAATCCAGCGCTGGTCAGAATGGCCTGCGCCGTCGGCGAAACGGACATCCGGGCAATGGACCACCACATTCTCACGCGGGACTGCCAACTTGTCTTCGTCCGAACAATGGGAATACTGCCTGTCGCAATCAGCAGTCCGAACACACAGAGCAAGAAGAGCAGGGAGGACGCTTCCGAGGCTGTGACGATGTAAATTCCCACTTTTGCTCCGGACACGTCAAGCGTAGACCGGAACTTGCCCGGTAGCACCAGGACAATGAACACCCGGATAGCGACCTCAAGGACTTGCGAAGCAGCGGCGGCCGAATTTAGACCTAGTCCGAGCAAAATACCGCGCAAGGTACTGGAGATACAGGTGATGAGAAGTAAAGGGAGAGATAGGAGCAGCAGTGCCGAGAACGCGTCATCGGTGACGCCACTGTGGGACGACACCGCCACGAGCACAAGGAGGGTACCGACGGTCAACAGCACGGATGCCACAATGGTGGCTGCCGCTGCAACGATGTAGTGATCAAAGATTTCGCGTCTTTCACGGATACCTGCTGCAGAGACAAGCCGAGTCAGCGCCTGCGGCAGCCCAACCGTACCAACGGCGCACGCCATTCCGAGCACAGGCAGGACGGTGCGGAACAGTCCGCTCGCCCCGAGGCCGTAGGCGGCCACGAACTTCGCCAGGAATAGCAAACCGAGCGT
>CAZYAH010000203.1:0-4486 GCA_964645595.1 uncultured Alicyclobacillaceae bacterium
TCCGTCCTCCACACTGAGCAACGCGGAGCTTACTTCTGCGGCAGCCCAGTCGGCGGAACAACGGTTTCCTTTTTGTACGTGTTCCGTGTGACGACCGTGATGTCGACTGTCGCGCTTGCGATATCCTCGCGCAATTGTTCGCTATAGGGATCTGTCCCTGGGAACAACAGGCTGGACGGCACTTTTGTTCTCAGGTGAATCGAATTGTAGGAAATGTAATTTTTGCCGTTTGTCGGTGTGACGGTGAATTGCTCCGAAACACTGGTCGTCTTCATCAGCGACTGGCGCTGGGAAGAAGTCAAATGTTTCATATCCAACTCGAGCAGCGGTCCCAGGAAGGAGTCAAGCAGCGAAGAGGTTCCTGCCTGGTTGACACCGGTACTGTATTGAAACCCGCTCTTTACGACCTTTGGTTGAATGTGGGTCAAAGACTTGAAATCGACCGGAATGGTGCTCAGTTGCTCGTCCTGCGGCGACAGCTCTTGCCACCCATCTCCGGCATTCTTGTAGACATGAGAGCCTTGTGTGTAGTACTCGACCGTCTGACCCTCTGTACCATAAAAGTCGTCCTTTACAATGCGCACCGTGTCCGCTAACGCTGTTTCGCCATTGACGACGCCTTTCTTCTCGTTAATCTTTTCCTGCAAGGTCAGTGGAGAACCAGGGTCTCCCAAGTCCTCTTTCCCCTGCTTGGTCAAGTTGAAGGTAACGTTCATGGTCAAGGTTTCGTCCATTTGATAGTAGGTCGCATCTGTGCTGTTCTTGTCGGCATCAGAAAGAACCTTTACCTCGTAGTCACGGGTAAAGAGTTTCCACTGGGTTCCGCTCCAGGTTGAATCAATCTGCAGGCGTTTCAAGAATTGCTCGACGCTTGCCACCGGAATGTATGTAGCGGCCTTTTTCGACCACGGATCCGTGTGAACAACGCCGTTTGCGCGCAGGACCAGTTTCCCGTTCACGTAGATTGACGTCGATCCGCTTCCCGCATGGATTTTGCTCAAATCCGGTCTGATTTTGGACGGCGTGGTCAAGCGCCAGCTGTGCCCATTCCAGGTGCTGTGAATGCCTTGCGACTTCAAAACGGCCATGACGTACCAGATTGGCACATACTTCGTAGTGCCGTGCATGAGCATGTGCGGCTTCGCCATAACTTTTCCGTTCAGCGAAATTTGACTGGAATACATCGTGTCGCGCGTCGAGGCAAGCGCCACGGAACTCGCCCCGGATGCAATCAGTGTGGAAGCCGCAATCGAAACAGCAATGAACCTCTTCATACTTGTCCCCCTCTGTATCTCCTTGACGCTGGGCGCTTGCGCCATCCCTGCACCTATCATTGTACTTACAATTTTGAAAATGACTACTATATTTTTTGTTCCATAAGTTCATATGTTGTGTATAAATTTCCACCCAGGTTGTTTGTGAGGTGAGCCTATGTGGCGTGAGCCGTTGACCCGATTGTTGAACATTCCCCTGCTGTGCGGCCTCAGCCGCAGTTCTGGTTCAACACGGCATTAGGCGTCATGTACCGTGAAAAATTTTTTTGCGGGAAGTGTCACAACGTGTCACTTTGTGTCGTCTGTTCATATAGCTTCTCGGGGGAGGACGACAAAGTGAAACGGATTGTGATTCTCTCTGTTCTAGCAAGTCTAGTTGTAGTCGGGTGTGGAAGCCCATCGGCGCAGACGGATGGAGCAGCGCCGAAAGTCGTGCACGCGACGGAACGCAAGACCGCGCAAAATCCAACCGTCAGCCCGAATTCGAACGCGGACGGGTCAGTTCCGCAGAACGCGGATGACGCTCTCCAGCAGCCAAACAGCGGCCAGGGACAGTCGAATGCCGAATCGGCAAACTCCGCCGAAACCAACGACACTCCCAAGCAAAAAAAGGGATCAACGAATGGGGGCAAACAATCGTCCTCCCACAAGGACACTCAGAAGTCTGCCAAAAAAACGAGCGCACCGAAGTCGGGCTTTGTCGACTACTGGAATTTACTGCCCCCTTTACGGAATTCGGGTAAGAACGTCGTCCTCACCTTTGACGACGGACCGAGTCCGTACACGGCGCAATTGATCCAAACCCTCGATGCCGCGCAAGTGCCATCGGTGATGTTTTGGAACACCTACCACCTGAACTTCGCGGACAAAAAGGTTCTCTCTCTCCTGGCAAATTCGCCAGACATCATGGTCGGGGACCACACCGTGGATCACCCGAATCTGTTGAACCTAGGGCGAGCGCAACAATACCGGGAAATCGTCGACGCGAAAGAGGCCATCGAGCGGGTAACGGGGCGACCAGTTTTGTATTTCCGGCCGCCGTACGGGAACTACAACCGCATCACCGAGGATGTGTTGAGGCAGTCCAACCTCACCTGCGTCCTGTGGACCGACGACTCGCTGGACTGGAAATACAACAGCAACGAACGGGCCATTCTTGCGACCATCAAGTCTCAACTGCGCCCGGGAGCCGTCATTCTTTTGCATGATCATCCGTATACCGTAAAATTTCTTCCCGACATCATCGCCATGATCCGCAAACAAGGGTATGGATTTACGACGTTCGCAGCACCTGGAAATTGATCACAATGTTCCAGTTGTGCATCGAATGAAAAATGAAGTGGAAAAGGTGGCGGTCACCTTCGCCTGAGTCGAACGAGTTCAGGCAATGCCGAGAGAGGAGCCGCCGCTTTAAGGTTGGTAGAGCAAACAAAGTTAATCATTCAATCTATGCCCAGGTCATTTGGAGTCCTGCGCCGTCCACCGCACGGCTCCTTGTTTCCCCTCGTTTACAATCAGCTGAAAGACATCCGAGCGCGCGTAGTGTCCTACCGGATCGAAATCAAATCGGCTTTGCGGAATCAAATCAAGGTCCAAGTCGCCAATCAGGATTTCCTCCCGGCCGAACACAGGCTCCACTATATATTCCCCGAGCGGGCCGACGATGGCGCTGCCGCCAACGGACATGACCTCTGGTTCAGAAGCCAGCTCATCGTAACATTCCAGGTCGGTCGGGTACATATCTTTCGTTACAAACTGATTGCAAGACAATACGAAGCAGCGGCCTTCCAGTGCAATGTGCCGGATGGTCGATTGCCAGACTTCCCGGGCGTCGGCCGTAGGCGCAAGGTAAATCTGAACCCCTTTCGCGTACATGGCTGTCCTCGCCAATGGCATGTAGTTTTCCCAGCAGATCAGGCCACCCATTGTGCCGTACGGCGTATCTACTACGGTCAACGTGCTTCCGTCGCCTTCTCCCCAAATCAGTCGTTCAGAGGCCGTGGGCTTCAGCTTCCTGTGCTTCCCCAGCAGTTGTCCATCCGGGCCGAAATACAGGATGGTACAAAATAGTGTGCCGGTACTGAACTCACTGTCTCTCTCAATGACCCCGACAACCAGGTAGACTTCTGCGCTTCTGGCCGCTTCAGCCAAAATGTCTGTCGTTTCGCTGGGAACACTCACTGCGTTGCGCCAATACCGCGCCCAGTCTTTGCGCCCGGCTTCGGATCTGCTGCCCACTCGGGTTCCAAACGTGAGTCCCCGGGGATAGGCGGGAATAAACGCTTCCGGAAACAGGACGATTTTCGCTCCCTGCTTTGCTGCTTCGTGAGTAAGAGCGACGACCTTCGCTGTAGTTGCCTCTCGGTCCATGATCACCGGGGCCGCTTGAACCACCGCGACTCGAACGACGTTGGTTGCGGATGTCACTGGCCAGACCTCCCTGCGCACGAATTGATATTGACTTCTGAATATAGCAACTTTATTGTAAACGAGAAGCACGATAGACGATAGTTTTATAATGTATGCTGAATGAGCGGACCATACGAGGGGGCAATTCCATGGGCAAAGTGTTGCGATTTGAGTTTCAAGTTCCAAGTCCGGAACAGGCGATTCAGTTTTATTCTTCCGTTTTTGGGTGGAAATTTGAGAAAATGCCTGGACATGATTACTGGTTCATCATCACAGGTGAGCGCGGCGACTCAGGTATCGATGGAGGGTTGATGAAGTCTCCGGACGGGGCGACAAGAACCACAAACTCCATTGAAGTCCCTTCCATCGATGATTATCTAAACAAGATCGTTGTAAGAGGCGGACGTATCGTCGTCCCAAAGACACCTGTACCCGGGATGGGATATTTTGCGTACTGTACAGATGACCAGGGACTGCTGTTTGGAGTGTCTGAGGTAAATCCGGACGTAAAATGATTATCCGTCAAGTTGTCTAATAATTGTTGCCGGGTTTCCGCCAACAACGACGTTATCTGGTACGTCTTTTGTTACTACTGCGCCAGATGCCACAACAACATTGTTGCCTATGCGAATTCCTGGATTAATAATAGCTCTCCCGCCGATCCATACATTGTTGCCGATAGTTACTGGCTTTCCGTATTCGACTCCTGAAATACGTTCATATGAGTCTAAAGGATGTGTCGCTGTGTATATATGTACGCCCGGACCTAGTAAGCAGTTGTCACCAATTCGAACTTCACAAAC
>CAZYAH010000204.1:0-4462 GCA_964645595.1 uncultured Alicyclobacillaceae bacterium
GGCAATGCCCTCCGGTACTCACCACCGGGCAGTGAAATCGCGATTCGCCTGGAGCAGGACCCGGACTACCTCGTTGTGTCCGTATCCGACATGGGGCCGGGCATTGCGGAAGAACACCTTCCTTTCATATTCAACCGATTCTACCGCGCCGATGAAGATCGGTCCCGGGAAAGTGGGGGAACCGGCATAGGGCTCGCCATTGCCAAGGAGTTCGTCGAAGCGCACGGAGGAAAAATTGAGGTGAAAAGCACGGTCGGCAAAGGAACGTGTTTCCTCGTCTACCTGCCGTATCAGACGCCGACAACAACTGGGGCGTAATCGTAAAGTCGAGTTTTGTCCTCCACAACTTCTCCACACCATCGACATCTCATCTCCACCAACCCAACTCCACACCGCGCTAGAATTTCTCGTGTAAGGTCGATGTGGGCCGTGGTTCCTCCACGGGACGCATCACCCGAAATCGCTGGACAAGGTGATGGACATGGAATACAACACGTCTCATTTCGTTTCGGACGTGCCGACTGCTGAAAGGCCGCGCAGGTCCTTACCGTGGCGCTGGGTTGGCGTGGTCTTGTTGGCCGCTGCGGTAGGATCCGGGTCCACTTTGGCTGTAACTTCCGTCCTGCAGCGAAACAACGCGGTAGCCGCAGCTCCGGAAGCGACAAGTTCTGGCCAGACCAGCAATTTGTCGACGGTTGCGAACGTGCAAAACGTCAGTGTCACGTCCGGGATTACGAAAGTCGCCGAAGCAGCGAAACCAGCCGTGATGGGAGTGGTAAACTACCAGGATTCCTCCGACGGTTTCTTTCAACAAGAACAGCAACCTCAGGCGGCTGGAGTAGGCACGGGCACGCTCTTCTACAAGGATCAAAACTACGGATACATTGTGACGAACAACCACGTCGTCGAAGGAGCGGACAAAGTGGAAGTCGTCCTCGACAGCGGGCAGCACGAGCAAGCGACGGTTGTCGGGGCCGATCCGTTCACAGATCTCGCCGTTCTGAAAATCCCCGTGAAAGCGGTGGCGAGCGTAACCCCCTTGCCGTTTGGCAATTCGGACAACCTGGAAGCGGGTCAACCGGCGATCGCGATTGGAACGCCGGAGGGGCTCGACTTTGCAGACACCGTGACGTCGGGCATCATCAGTGCGCCGAAGCGGTTGATGCCTATTGAGGATTCTCAAACCGGACAAGTCCTCGATTCGCAAGTCGTCATTCAGACGGATGCGGCCATCAATCCCGGAAACAGCGGTGGCCCGCTCCTAAACATCGCGGGTCAGGTGATTGGAATTAACAGCAGCAAGATTGCCGCCGAAGGCGTAGAGGGCATGGGCTTCGCCATCCCCTCGAACGAGGTTCGGAACATCGCAGAACAGATCATTCGCACAGGACACGCCGTGCATCCTTCACTCGGAATTGAGGGATATAGCCTGGATTCCCTCCCGCAGCGCTATTGGCCGGATGTGCCGGTAAACTACGGCGTCTGGGTGAGGAAGGTGTCTTCGGACCAGGCGAGAGCCGCGGGTCTCCAATCGGGCGACGTGATTGTTGCCATTGACGGCCACCCGGTCAACGATATCTCGGACTTGCGGACCTACCTGTTTCAGAAGCAGGTGGGCGACAAAGTTACCCTAAGAATTTACCGAGGACAAAACACGGAGACGTTGCAGGTCACGCTGGGGGCCATGTCAGTACCGAATTCTTGGTAAAGACATTCTTCCACATTGGATTGGGATGGAGGACACTGTGAGCCAGTCGGACGTGTGCGCATAAATCGATGACGAAAGCAGGGATATGGCTGCTTATGAAGCAAATCAGTGCGCAGATGGCAATCTTTGTTGGAACAGGCTTCGCGCTGGGCGCCTTGCTCGTCGGCGCGGCATGGGCCGCCGTCGCCCGGTTCGGAGGAGACAACGCCGTGGTTGCTACGGTGGGCAATACCGCAATCACGCGTGCCCAGGTTCTGCAACAGGCGGAGCGTTCCGCAGGTTTGCAGATTTTGCAGAATATCATTACGGAGCGGTTGATCCGGGATGCGGCCGAAAAGTACAACTTGACGGCCACGGGGAAAGAGATTGACGATGCCTTGCAGCAGTTGAAAGCCCAGTACAACGTCGCGAGTGACGAGCAGTTGCAGCAGATGTTGGCACAGAGCAATTCAACCATGTCAGACCTGCGCAACGAGCTGGAAGTGCAGGTGCTGGCGGAAAAGCTCGGGGAGCGCAACGTCACCGTGTCGGACAAGGAAGTTCAGGACTACTACAACAAGAACAAGCAGCAGTTCGCCGCGTCGAAATCCGGCAAGGTACCGCCGTTGGCTGATGTAAGGGACCAGATTGTTTCGGCCATCAAGCAGTCCAAGGCCAAGCCTCTGAACGAATTGCTGGCCGATCTCGCCAAGGAAGATCCCATCACTGTACGAGACTCCAGGTATCAGGACGTACTTTCGTTGATCACGAATACTTCGTCCTAATGGGCGAAGATTGACCTGTCTGTGGAACCGCTCTTATCCCAACCCCAGACTCTTGACCGTGGGATAGGCCGAAATCTTCTCGGGCGTTCGGAATCTGCCGAGCGCCCCGTTTCATGCCCATACGTGGATTTGGGCCGGATATGTTAAGATGGTGCAGGACATTTGGACAACGCGGATTGTGCTTGGAGGAGTCGTATGAAGTCGCTGATTGTCGCCATCGGGAAACGGCTGCTGATTGGCACTGCTATCGTCGCCGCTGGCGGAATCGCCTCTCTGATTGCTGGGAACTGGGATATATTGACGAACTGGGTTACGATTCTCGGTGTGATTCTCGTGATTGTGGCCGGGGCCCCGCTCCTGTCGCGCGGTCAGGAAGACCGAAGGGCGATGCGCGAGGGGAGACCGATTCAGATCCGCACGGCAACATCGGACAAGGAGAAACGGCAGGGGCTGGGGAGAAGCCTTGGGATCTTCATCGTCTCACTTCCGCCCCTCGTGTTGCCCACGGTAATATATCTTATCGTGCACTAGGCTCTGTGGCATACTTGAGCTACATCACAGGCTCCAGGCCCTGCAGACGGCGAAGGTAGGCAATTTGTCCCGCGTGGAACGCTTCGTGGTGAACAATCTGCAGAGCCTGGGCGAGCAGCGTGTAGTCCTCCCGGATTGGCGCGAGCAAAGCATGGTTGTCCATGCTTGCCAACACGTCGCAGAGGTCCCGGCGCGCCGCCTTCAGCTCTTCCACTTTGCTTTCCCACTCCGCCTGGGACAGGGTTGAAGGTGTCGTCACCCAACTTTGGTCTTCCTCCCATTTGCCAGCGTTGCCCCGGCAGCGGGATGCGACTTCACGGGCAGAATACGCCAAGTGGTTAACAATCTCGTAAATGGTGTGACCGCCCTCCGCGGGCCGCCAGATCGCTTGTTCCGCTGTAACTCCAGACAGCAGTTGGTCCGTCGGTGCATGCCAGCTACTAGACTCGGCGACATAACGAATTTGTTGAACAATGTATTCCGAAAGCGATTTCATCAGTAGGCTTCTCCTCCTTGGCTGGGGGCAAATCCCTGGTTCTATCAAACACATATCAATCACAAGACAATCCAAATATATCCTGAGTATATCAAATGAAGAATGAAATTTCTGTGAATACATTGCTATTGACCACAGCCGTTGCAAATCATACTATGGGAGAGGCAACGCACGACAGGATGTGATTGAAGTGAATGTGTTTTCACGCGGTTGGGAACATCATAGATCTTGACAACACCCTTCAGACGAAGCTGAAGGGTGTTGTTTCCTGTAGGAAACATTTTTGCGTTGGACTACATGTTTGGATATAAGGGGACTTTGACTTGTTGCAAGATACGAAGGCCAAGGCAGCAGGGTGGATTAGTGTCGGGGGAAACCTCTTCTTGACCGTGGTCAAGGTGACAGTCGGTCTGTGGGCGGGCAGTCAGGCGTTGTTTGCGGACGGCATTCACTCCGCGGTGGATATCGTCGCGTCGATTGCGGCCCTAAGTGCTCTCAGCATCGCCCATCGGCCCCCGGACGAAGGTCATCCGTACGGCCACGGGAAAGCCGAAGACATCGCATCAATTCTAGTGGCGGTGATTCTGTTTGGGGTCGCGCTCGTCATCATTTACGACTCTGCGCTCAGTCTGTTCGCGCCGCCGCATCCGCAGCGCTATTTGGCGCTTTATATTGCTGGTCTTTCCCTGGCAATCAAGGAATTCTTGTACCGTTATACAAAAAGGCTGGGCAAAACGGCGAACAGTCCCGCCCTGCTGGCCCTGGCTGAGGACCACCGCACCGACATCTGGGGCTCCTGGGCGGCGGTCACGGGAATTGGTTGTGCTCTCGTCGGTCAATGGAAAGGGTTGCCGTGGCTCGCATACGGCGACGCCATCGCCGGTATTTTGGTCGCGGTCTTGATTCTAATCGCCTCGTACAAGATGGGCAGTGACTCCATTCACATCCTCATGGAGCACACGG
>CAZYAH010000205.1:0-4439 GCA_964645595.1 uncultured Alicyclobacillaceae bacterium
CGCGCAGGGCGTGGAGCGGGCCGGCGGCTTGCCGCTGGTGATTCCGTACGTCGATAGTGAAGACACGCTGGCGGACATCGCGGAACGGCTGGACGGGCTGCTACTGGCCGGCGGGGAAGATGTGGCGCCAGAGCTCTGGGGCGGGGAACCGATGCGCGGCCTGGGGCAAGTCATCCCGGAGCGGGACGCCCTGGAGCGGGCGCTGATCTTGCGGATGCTGGAACAGGAGAAACCGATTCTCGGCATCTGCCGCGGGATGCAGATCCTGAACGTGGCGCTCGGCGGGAGTCTGTACCAGGACATCGTCCGCGAGTGGCACGGCGCCATCCAGCACCGCCAGCAGGCGCGGCGGGACCACCTCAGCCATTCGGTGCGGATTGCCCCGGACAGCCGCCTGTTTGACCTCGTCGGGCGCCGTTCGGAGCTGCGCTGCAACTCGTTCCACCACCAGGCGGTCAAGGGGCTGGGCAAGGACCTCGCCGCCGTGGCGTGGGACAAGGAAGGCCTCGTGGAGGCGATTGAACACACGAAGCACGACTTTGTCCTCGCCGTCCAGTGGCACCCGGAGAACTTGTGGCGAAAGTACGAGGAACACTTCGCCCTCTTTCAGGGACTGGTCGAGGCCGCGCAGAGACGCTGCAGTTTGTAACTTGCGAGCCTGCAGTGGTCCGTTGGTCGCCGATTTCATGGAAAATCACCGTTGGCGAGCTCAACACGCCGCTTGCCAACGGCGATCTATGCAGAGAGGCAGTCCTGCCTAGCATGGTTATGGAAGTAATCTTAGTTCCGCCCAGTGCGGATGTGCCTCGAGCCGCCGTTCCATGTCGCGGAATGCTCGGAGCGAACGACTCAACTTACTGTAGGCGTCGCCTCCCTCACTCCAGCCTTGAAAGCCAATCATTCCATCAAAACCGATCTTTTTCAGCTGCCCAAGCAACGCAAAATTGTCCATTTCGCCTTCGTCCAATGGTTCGATGGTCGCTACATTCCCAAAACCGTGCGGATTTCGACGGCTGCCGGACATGTTCACTTGCCTCAGGTACGGTTTTACGATTGCAAGCATACGCGGCAGGTTTACCCCATCGACGGCGTACCAGTGGTATCCACAGAACACAATCCCTAGGTTTGGATGATGCAACTTCTGACACAGTCGCACCGCATCCTCGTGGCGTTCCATCCAAAAGGATAGGTGCGTGTAAAGTAAGAGATTAATGTTGCGTCGCTCGCAAATTGTGAGAGCCCTTTCCAGCCATTTTATCGCGAGATCATCACCGGCCGGGTCGGAAGGACGCAGACTCGCATCAACTGATTGAATTGCTAGCTCGACCGTCGAACACCCTTCGAGAGTCTCCAACAGCTTCAGGATGCCCTCGTTTTTCGGATGGTCAGCGCCCAATGAAAGATCCAACACAACGTACACGCCAGCGACATCCAACCCGTACTTCTGCTTGACAGTACTGAGCTTCGTCGCGTCGCGCCACCGCTCTCCGTGCCAAATGGACAGGTGCATCGCGTCGTACCCGATTTCTTTCAACATCTCGCACCGTGCCTCAAAGCTGTAAATTCCCATGGAGTTGTAGAAAGAAAAATCCATTGCGTAAACACGATAAGCCATAGCTGTTCGTTTCTCCTTTTTAGCAATTTCGCTCCCAGGTTTATCAGCAAATCCCCAAGAGCCTGCGTCTGGCTGAGCACCATGTTATTGAGTTTCACCACCGTCCAACGCGATTTAGCCGTGTCCAGGCGCAAACGGGGGTTTCTTTATTTCTATATATCTAAATTTCTCGATACAAGATCAAGTCCAAAATTGTGGTTTACATCAGTTCCCGGCTTGTCCCCCTAAGTGGGGGACTTTTGGCATTTCCCAGGGTGCGCAGGACAAAACGGGCGCAGAGAGGAGTGTGAGTCCCATGGCACAAGTCACGCCGATTTCCCGGCGCTTGCAGTTGCAGTTCCAGGTCGGCACCACCGCGAGCGGTCTGCCGAAGCTGACGAACCGCAACTTCGCGCACATCTCGCCGACGGCATCCAGCGACGATTTGCTCGCCGTCGGACAGGCTCTGGCTGCTCTGTTCCCAGATCCGCTGTACGGGGTGGCCAAGGTCGACCAGGACAGCATCGAGTGAGCACGCATGAACGGACGTTCTGATGTTTGAAGGGAAAGGGGGTGCCGAAAGTGGCGACCAAAACTGTGCTGCAGTTGACGTTTCTCACCGACCAGAACAAGAAGGTTCGGATCTCCATTCCGAATCCGAAGCAACCGATTGACGCCAACGCGGTGAATAACGCGATGGACCTGATTGTGTCCAAAGGCATCTTCGCCTTTCCGCAAGGCGCCATCGTAAGCAAAGTCGGTGCTGTGGAGGTCCAGACGGACACCAATTCGGTGGGCTGATCCTGGCCCCACACACGGCGGGGAAGCAGTACCACACGTTGGGGCTGCCGTCGCGGGAGTAAAATGCTCCGCGGCGGCAGCCCCGTTGTGCGCCCGGCATGGGCGTTGTCAATACGGTGAAAGTCCGGAATGGCGAAGGTAGCTGTAGCCATTAGCTTAAGCAAAGGGTGCCCATCGCGAGGTGGGAGCAGATGAAGAGCAATGGAAAACCACAGGCGCGGGCGAGGCGATGCGAAACTACGCTTCTGCGTTAACGATTTGACTCAGTTCACTTTTAACTTTTTCCCACAGCTCTTCCGCAGTTTCCGCTTCTACATACACGGTATCGTCAATCAGGACGCAGGGGACGTGGACACAGCGGTGGCAGTAGCCAAGGCATCCCCAGCGCTTGATGCGGACGTCAGGGAAGTGTTCCTTGACGAGATTGCAAACCCGTCCAGACCCCAAATCGACGTTGCTCACGCAGACCTCGACCTTGTGCTTCGCCACACCGCACCCTCCTGTCAGTGGAATCGGCGGCGGTAGATCCAGAACACAAGCAATCCGACCAGTACCGCGCCGGTCAGGTACGCCAGCCCGGACTGGACGGCGTGAATCACCGCATCGAGGTGATCTCCACACCAGTAGCCGACGCTAATCCAGACCGCGCACCACAGCGATGCGCCAATTCCAGTGTAGAGCAGGAAGTCGCGGAAATCCATGTCGCCAACGCCCGCCACGTAGGAACTGACCGAGCGGACGCCGGGCAGGAACCGACCTGGAACGAGCAGCCACGGGCCGTAGCGCTCCATCAAGCTCGTGGTTCGCATCATGTTGCGCTCGCTGATGAGCATCCGGCGTGCGGCGCGAGCCAACCACTCTCGTCCGTAGCGCCGGCTGACCGCGTACGCCATTGTTGTCCCGATGAGATACCCGACCATGCTGTACAGGAACACGCCCGCCAAGTGGAGATCTCCCCGCGCCGCGGCAAACCCGTAGAAGGCCATCATGACGTCGCCGGGAAACGGCAATCCCAAGCCCTCAATGACGAGGGCAATCAGGACCCCGACGTAGCCCATAGTGAGCACGGCCCCTGCAATCGAGCCAAACCATTCCAGCACTTGCTCGCCCTCCTCCGCAAGCCGCGACTGGGCGCAGCCTTCTGTCCATACATACGACAGCGCCGGACAAGTCATGACCCGGTTCCGCGGTCTGGTTTCGGAATTCTCTCGCTAACTGTTAAGATAGGTGTAATGGGAAACAGTTCACTGGAAACGGGGTCAGCCGGCATGTGGATGCTCATCAACGCGAATGGATATGCCCTCGACGACCGCGGGTCGACATTCGACGCCGTGGCGGTTGAAAACGGCCGGATTGTGGCCGTCGGCACACGGCACGAGCTCTCCCTGCAGCTCGGACACCGCGTGGCGAAGACGCTCGACGTCGCCGGCGCGACCGTGGTGCCGGGCTTTGTGGACAGCCACCTGCACGTCTCGGGAGTCGGCGAGCAGGCGCTCTGCCTCGACTTGTCCGGCGTCCGCTCGCGCCAGGAAATGCTCGAGCGGGTTGAACAGTACGCGAGCCAGCTCGCGCCAGGGGCGTGGGTGCTCGGCCGCGGCTGGGACGACAACCGGTTTGTCGACAAGACCTTGCCCACGCTCGACGAACTGGACGCGGCGGCAGGCGGGCGGCCTGTGTTGCTGACCCGGGTGTGTTTCCACGCGTACCTGACCAACCGCGTAGCGCTCCGGCTGGCTGGCGTGGACGATTCCGCGGCAGATCCGCCCGACGGCAAGTTCGGCCGCGACGAACAGGGTCGCCTCAACGGGCTCCTGTACGAGAACGCGTCGCTGGCGGTTCGCGCGGCGATTCCACCGTGGTCGCTGGCGGACTGGCACGCTGCGTTTCGCGCCGGCATGGAGGCTGCGCTCAAGGCAGGTATCACGGCGGTTCACACCGACGATGTGCGGAGCCTGCAGTCGTTTGCCGCTGTGTGGAACCTGTACCACCGGCTCATTCGCGAGGACGGGGTGCGCCTGCGCGTTCACGAGCTGGTCGACTGGTC
>CAZYAH010000206.1:0-4414 GCA_964645595.1 uncultured Alicyclobacillaceae bacterium
CATGGTCTACGCTATGATTCATAAGTTCGATTTGGTTGGAAAGTGGTGGAGGATGAACTTATACATAGAGTTTTTGGCGACGTAGTTCCGGTAGGAGCGCAGCGCCACCTTGCGGTAGTGGAGCGCTTCTCCGTGGTACTTCATCTCCTCGTAGCAATTGGCCAGTTGCTCCGCAGCCAGCGCGTGTTCCACGTGCAGGTTGGCGTTCGCGGAGACCTCGTAGGCTCGCTGTGCGGCGCGTAAACGTTCCGCTTCGGACGGCAAGCATGCGGCAGCAATAAGGTAGGATTGGGCCATTTCATAAGGGTCTTTGGACAACTCAGCTAGCTGGATGGACTTTTGAATCATTTCCTGCACAGATCCATCGGATTTTGTTCGGGCATGCAAGTCAATCAGGATGTGCTGAACAGCGCACTGGGTCCGTACATCACCGGTCTGTTCGGCCGTCTGCATGGCGCGATTGGCCCACAACTCCGCCTGTGCAAAATTTCCGAGGTGCTCGTAGACAGAGGCCAAGGTAACCTCCAACCGTCCCCGGTCAACTCCGGAGATTCCCCACTTGTCCGTAATTTCAATGCAGCGCTCCAGCGTCTGGCGCGCGTCCTCCATCCGCCCCAGCCGGTGCTGAATGGTCCCCAACAGACTGAGCGCCTTTCCGTATCGCTCAAAGTCGTTGTCCCGATGGAACATATCCACTGCATTTTTGGCGTACCACATCGCATGGCCCTGAAAATCGATGATGGTGTAGAGAACGCCCAGGTTAAACATCAAGCGGCCGCGCAGGGAAGGATCCAGGTGTGACATGTTTGCTTCCGCTTCCAGCAGCGCGCGTTCTGCGGTTTCGTAGTCTTGCAAGGACAAGAGGGCGCTGCCTTCAAAGAAGCACGCCGCTGCAAGGAACGGAGCATTTTCTCTCAAGTGTTCCCTCGTCATTCTCGCAACTTCGAGTACTAACGCGAATTGCTGGTTCGTATAGTAGTACTGGCAGAGGTGGAGGGCGACCTGGCCGTGAATCTCGTTCCAGCGGCCGCGGCGGTTGCGCAGGACTTCGAGAAGAATGGACGGATTGGACCGGGTTACCGCTTCGAGCGAAATCTCGCCGGACGCAAGGTAGTGGACGTGCTCCGCCAACGCCGGTTCGCCGAGGCGTTTGGAGAGGATAGCCAAGACGTCTGCCGGCGGCAGCTGGCGGCCGCTCTCAATGAGGCTGATCATGGACTGGCTGCCCACTCCTTGAGCGAGTTCGCCTTGCGACAGACCTTTTTGGCGCCTCGCTTCGCGGACCCGGTAGCCGATGATGAGCGCCAATAGCTCTCGTTCCGTCTCGTGTACCACGGTGCACCCCTCCATCCAATCGTCAAGAAAGGTGTGTTCAAGATGGTGAAGTGGATCAAACTCTCACTGGGGACTGCCGTTTGCACTGGCATCTTGTCCGTCGCGCTCGCCGCTGTAGCGGAGGCGGGCGTATGCACTGGAGCTGAGCCAACTCCCATGAGCGTTCATACCACTCTCGTCAAGTAAAGTCCAATGACTCGAGTCGCACGACGCCTACTGGTACCTTTCGGACGCCGCGAGCCTTCTCTTGCGGCGTTTTTTCTGTCTATTGTAAATCATCCAAACAAAAATTCCTGTCACTCATTGTCGAAGACCATTAGAGCTTGCGTCCGGATTCGCTTCAGCCGCCCGTAGAACGCACTCAATCGGATTTGCCGACAATGGATGTACATAATGCAGTTTCTACGCAGATTTGGTAAGCTGAGGAATAGAGTACAGCCAATTGACGAACGGTTAGCAGCCGGCTGGACTACGGACTTGGATTTCACATTTGGAGGAAGACACGTGAAGACATTCAACCCGGAAGAGACCTACAGGACATGGCTGGCACAGGACGATTTGCCGGACAACCTCCGGAAGGAACTCGAGTCCATTGCCAACCGCCCCGAGGAGATTCGCGACCGGTTTTACCGGGAACTGACGTTTGGCACCGGGGGCATGCGCGGGATCTTGGGCGCTGGGACCAACCGCATGAACATCTACACCATCCGGCGCGCGACCCGCGGCCTGGCGCAATACATACAGTCCCTGGGCGGAGCGGAGCAGGGGGTGGTTGTCGGCTACGACTGCCGCCACATGTCGAAGGAGTTTGCGCTCGAGGTGGGTTGCGTACTCGCAGCCGCCGGTGTGAAGGCGTACGTGTTTGAACACCTCTGCCCGACGCCGGAGCTGTCCTTTGCCGTTCGCCACCTGAAAGCCGCGGGCGGCGTCATGATTACGGCCAGCCACAATCCCCCCGAGTACAACGGATACAAGGTGTACGACAACAGCGGCTGCCAGGTGCTGGACGATGCGGCGAAGGCCATCCTGCGGGAAATTGACACCATCGACGACTGGTTTGGCGTCCCGGTCATGGACCGGGGCGAGGCCGAGGCGTCTGGGCTACTGCACTGGATTGGCGCCGAGGTGGACCAGGAGTACTACCGCACCGTCGTCCGCCGGATTGACCTGCCGGCCATTAGTAAAGCGGATCGATCCGCTCTCAAGGTGGTGTACTCGCCTCTGCACGGCACGGGGAACGTGCCCGTCCGCACGGTGTTGAAGGAGGCCGGGTTCACCGACGTCACTGTAGTGGCCTCGCAGGAACTCCCGGACGGCGATTTCTCGACCGTCAAAAGTCCGAACCCGGAGGAGAGATCCGCGTTCGCCGAAGCGTTGAAGTTGTCGGAAAGCATCGGGGCGGACATTGCGCTCGCGACAGATCCCGACGCTGACCGGGTCGGCGTGGCGGTACAATCTGCAGACGGACAGTACACGCTATTGACGGGCAACCAGGTCGGCGGCTTGCTGGTCGACTTCGTCCTCGCCCAAAGGAAGCAGCACGGCAATTTGCCTGCAAACGGTATTGTTTTCAAGACGATTGTGACTTCGGAACTCGGTGCAGAAGCCGCCCGCCAGTACGGCGTGGCGGTGGAGGACACGTTGACGGGCTTCAAGTACATTGGGGACCGCATTCGCCACTACGAGTCGACCGGAGAGAAGCAGTTCCTGTTCGGCTACGAAGAGAGTTACGGTTATCTCGCGGCCGACTTCGTCCGGGACAAGGACGCTGTCCAAATCTGTCTGCTGATTTGCCTGATGGCGGCGCACTACCGCTCCCAGAACATGACGCTATTGGATGCGCTCGAGGAGCTCTACAAGCGCGTCGGCTATTTCCGCGAGGAATTGGTGAGCTCGACGATGCCGGGCGCGGACGGAATGGAGAAGATGGCGCAGATCATGGAGAAGGTCCGCCGCGAGGGGATCCATGTGTCGGGGATGAAGCTGCAGGCGGCGGAGGACTACAAGTCATCCGTGCGCACGGTCTACGACACGTCTTCCAGACAGACGGTTCGCGTAGAGAAGCTCACGCTGCCGGTTGCAGACGTGGTCAAGTTTGTGTTTGACGGCGGGTCGTGGTTTGCGCTGCGCCCATCCGGTACAGAGCCGAAGATCAAGGTGTACTTCGGGGCGCGCGGAGCAAGCGCAGACGAGTGTGATCACATCCTGGAACAGTTCCGACGGGTCGCACAGGAAATTTTGCAACAGTAAGCTACAGCAAATAGATCCGAATCCATCCCTGCCCAGTGGAGATCTGTCTCCGCTGGGCATCTTATTTCTGGGAGGTAGGCCAGCCGTTTGCTTTGACAGCGGCGCGACATTCATGCAAACTAGTGAATGTATTTCGGGTATCGGAATATCTTGCAACACTGGGAGCGGAGGGCGCTGTGTCCTGGAAACGAACCCTGGTCATCTTGTGGTTCGCCAACTTCTCCGTGCTGGCGGGGATGAGCTTGGTCATCCCGTTTTTGCCGCTATACATCGAGTCGCTCGGCGTGCGGCAAATGGACGCCCTGGAGCGGTGGACCGGTTGGGTTTTTGCCGCGCAGTTTCTGACGTCGTTTCTCTTTCAGCCGATTTGGGGCGCCGTGGCGGATCGGCATGGCCGGAAGGTGATGCTGCTTCGGGCGGGCATCGGCATGGGCGTGTTCACGGCTCTGATGGGATTTGCCACCGCTCCGTGGCAGTTGCTCGCCCTGCGATTGCTAAACGGCGTCTTTTCCGGGTTCATCTCGATGTCCGTGTCGCTGCTGGCATCGGTGACCCCAGATGAACACTCGGGCCGCGCCCTCGGCATCCTGCAAACCGGGAATGTTGCCGGGAACCTGTGCGGTCCGCTCCTGGGTGGGCTCCTCGTCGAAGTGACGGGTTACCGCGGCGTGTTTTTTCTCACCGGCGGCATGCTGCTCCTGGCGAGCGTCATCGTGATGTTGTTTGTGCACGAGCCGAAGCGCGCACAGCAGGGGAAGAAGCGCTCTGCGGGCTCCCAGTTGCAGGCCCTGCGGCCGCTCGTTCCAGTGTTCGTGGCGTCGCTGACGAC
>CAZYAH010000207.1:0-4380 GCA_964645595.1 uncultured Alicyclobacillaceae bacterium
TTTTCGCCGGTTTTTGCTGCGGACCACCTCAAGCGGATAGGACCAGTTTGGGTTCACGGTGCAGACACTCCTGTGGCAACCTCGGGAAGGCTGTTTCTTCGTCCATGTTATACTAGACCGTGTTTCAAGAAAACCGCTGCTGGTACAAGGGGAATGTGCATGTTACACATGAATACATGGGAAAGTGCGGTTGCTGTCCTGCTTATTGTTTTTGGCGGAGGGTTGATTGTCGGAAAACTGACAGACAAACCCAGGATCCCGGACGTAGCAGCGTATCTGGTCCTCGGCATCCTCCTAGGCCCAGCGGTACTGAATTGGATATCGGAACCCATCGGGTCAGAAGTCAACCTCTTCATTCTCAACGTCGGAGCTACGTTGATTCTGTTTGACGGGGGCAGGGCGGTCGAATTCTCCGTCCTGCGGCAAGTGTGGTTGAGTATTGGTCTACTGGCGACAGTTGGCGTCCTGGTGTCTGCAGCTGTCGTTGGCGTCGCGGTTCACCTGCTGCTTGGAACGCCTTGGCTGCTCTCATTGCTTATTGCGGCGGTGATTGCTTCGACGGATCCGGCGACCCTCATTCCGGTGTTTAAGCGAGTGCGCATCCTGCCTAGGCTGCAGCAAACGGTCGAATCGGAATCTGCGTTTAACGATGCTACGGCGTCCGTGCTTGTGTTTACTTTGTTGGCAATGTTGGCTGCAACGGGATCGGCTCACTGGTATACGCCGATTGTCGAGTTCGTTCGCTCTTCAGCTCTTGGCCTGGCGGTCGGACTGGTGTGCGGGTTGCTGGCCCTGTGGCTGGTTTCAGACAAGGGCTGGGGTATACTTCAGGACTACGGCTCTATTGTCATGTTTGTGCTCGCCATCGGATCGTTCCAATTCGCCGAAGCGCTGCACGCCAGCGGATTGATGGCGGCTTTCACCGCGGGCGTCCTGTCGGGCAACGGGAAGTCTTTTGGTTGGCCGCTGGCGGAGCACACTGAGTTGAATATTCACCATTTCGGCAATGCGGTGACGCTCATCATGCGCATGATGATATTTGTCTTGCTGGGAACGCAGGTCGATTTTACGGCAGTCCGGGAGTACCTCGGCATCGGCATCCTTGTGGTACTTGTATTGATGTTCGTCGGAAGACCCTTAACGGTGTTGTCGTCTGTCCTGGTAGACCGGCGCGCCAGTTGGTCGTGGCGAGAAATTCTGTTTATGTTCTGGGTTCGTGAGACGGGCGTCATTCCAGCCGCCCTGGCAGGAATGATTGCGGCGAAAGGGCTGCCGGGGTCAGAGATAGTTGGCGCCATTACGTTTTTGGCGATTCTCGTCACAATTCTGCTCCAGGCGAGCACTACACCGTTTGTCGCTCAACGCCTCGGCCTCGCTGTGAGTGGAGAGGAGGAAGATGTTTGATGGAGAAGTATGTATAATGTAACCAGTGTTCCTGATTTTGCTATTCGCCAGACCGACGCAAGTTAGCCGGCGTTCGAGGGGTGTGTGTCAAACGTTATGTCGAATACTTTCGAGAAGTTGCAAAATACACAACGGGAGATTGAGAAAAAAATCGTGGGCCAGGCGCAGGTCATTCGCCACACGCTCGCGGCCCTTCTAGCGGGCGGGCACGTGCTGTTCGAAGACGTGCCAGGCACTGGGAAAACGACTCTGGCTTCTACGTTTGCCGAAGTGCTGGGGCTGTCCTTTAACCGGGTGCAGGGAACTCCGGATCTTCTGCCTGGGGATTTGGTAGGGACCATGGTATTTCACCCGAAAACTGCGGAGTTTTCGTTTCGCAAGGGCCCGATTTTCACGCAAGTTCTCTTGATGGACGAAATCAACCGCGCGACCCCGCGAACCCAGTCCGCGCTCTTGGAAGCGATGGCTGAGGGAAACGTCACGGTCGATGGCCGTACCTACTCTCTCAACCCTCCCTTTTTTGTGATGGCCACGGCCAATCCCCTGGAATCGCAGGGAGTGTTTCCACTGCCGGAGGCGCAGTTGGACCGGTTTCTCGTGCAGTTGAACCTTGGCTATCTTTCGGAGGACGACGAGTTGGAGATGGTTCAGCGCATTCGACTTCGCCAGCCCGTGTCCATCTCTCGTCAGTTGACCGCGGAGGACGTCTTGGCGTTGCAGGCAGAAGTACGCAAAGTTCACGTGGCGGAGGATGTCCTGCGCTACGTCGTGCGGTTGTGCCGCGCCACCCGGGAGCACCATCAGGTCGCGCTTGGCGCAAGCCCGCGCGCGGTGCTGGCGCTCACCGCGTTCGCGCAGGCGCTGGCAATGTTGTCTGGACGCGACTTTGTCACGCCGGATGACGTCCAGGAGGCGTGGTTGCCTGTGCTGCGACATCGCGTGCAAACTCACGTCGACTGGCACAGTCCCGGCTCGGTCCACGAAGTGGAGGAGACGCTCATGGACGTCCTCCACAGTGTAACCGCACCGGTCGAATTGGCGGGGACGGAGCGAATATGAGTCTTCTCTGGCTGACCATCGGCCTCGTCGGATTGGTCTGGGCGTGGCCGCACATCTGGTTTCGGCTGGTGCAGCAAAAAATCGATGTCGACGTGGCAGCAGATAAATCGCAGGTGGAACACGGACAGGAACTTTCGCTGCGGGTGACGCTCAGCAACCGCTCGTGGTTGCCGTGTCCCTACATCGAGATAAGCCTCGAATTGCCGCCCGGATTGTCGGTTCGGGCGGACAAGGCAGAGCGGATGTTGCGCTGGAAGACATACGCTTTCATGCGACAGGAATTGACGGCCACCTTCCGTTGCTTCGCCGTACGGCGAGGACTGTACCAACTCGGAGAACGGGATGTGGTCGTGCGTATGAACGAAGGATTCGGCCTGCGCGATTTGTTTCTAAGCCGGCCGATTCATCAGGAAATTGTGGTGTTGCCGAAAATGCGCACGCGGCTGGAAGTGAAGCCGGAGATGGAAGCGCTCCTGGGGAACATGGAAGTCCAGCGCTGGCTGCATCCGGACGAGGCGATGCTGCGGGGGATCCGCCCCTGGCAACCTGGGGATTCACATCGCCACATCGCATGGTTCGCATCAGCGCGGAGCGGGGAGTGGATGATCAAGGAGTTTTCCACCACCACGGACATCCAGGCTTGCCTGTTGTTGAACGCACAATTCTACGACATTCCGTGGTTCGGCACGGATGTGGAACTGTTCGACGAACTCTGTTCGGTGACGCACGCGGTGGCCTGCAGTTTGGGACATCGAAACGTTCCCATCGTATTTGCCAGCAACGCCACAAGTCCGCGCCAACCTCAGCGGAGGTGGTACGGTGAACAAAGCGCTGCCGGCATCCAGGTATTGTTGGGGCGCTTTCATCCCTTGCCGAACGGTGACTTCTCCCACGTTCTCACATCGATTCCGGCGAAAGTCGGGTCACGTACGCCACTGATTGTCGTCGCGCACTATTTTACTGCACAACAACTGCAGCTGTTGCGGCAATACGTGCGCCGGGGCAGGTGCGTCTACGTGGTGTGGTCCGGGGACAAAGTTGGAGAGCACAGTTTGCGCGACATAGGTGTGCGAGTTGCCTGCGTCAATCCGCTACAGGCCAAGGAGGAGGTGGCATCCCATGCCGATTCCGCACTCTGATGCCGACAAGGCGACGAAGCTGAGTCAGCAGGAACTTGGCGACTTGCCAGCAAGCTTGACCTGGCTTGTCCTGTTGCAGAACGGGTTGGCGCCATACGTCTTGTACGTTCTGTTGACCGCGAATTCGTCGTCGTCGAACGCCTACCTGGTCGTGGCATGGATTGGCCTCTGGCTGTGTGCGGCGGTCGCTTCAGGCCTGGCACTGCTGCGCTTTCGATTTCGAATCGCTGCCGCCTTGGCTTTGGCGACGTCTGTCAGCGCGAGCCTTGTCTGGGTTGGATACGCGGACAACGCATACGTGGTCTGGATGTTTCCGGCACTCGTCGCTGGCACGCTGTATCGAATTCGAAGGTTCCTCGGAGACTCGTTCCTGAACGACGAAAACCGCCTGGCGTTTCATATTGACTGCATTCTGGTCGTGATGGGACTGCTCGGCTGTGCGGCGATTGCGGGCACTGCCGGGCCAGTGTTCGCCTTTGCCTGCAGCAACGGACTCGCTGCCATTCTGCTCCGAATCTACACGATGTGGCGCGTGGAGCGTATATCCCACGACAGTCAAGGCGCGCCTAGGGGTACGTGGGGCTGGATGGCAGCCTGTTTCATCCTTCTGGCGATGTTTGGACCAGTCCTCTGGCAGTTCATGGCCGACGGCTTGCGGCTGCTGGGCTCCTTGATGGCTCCGTTCGACTCGTCGCAGTCGGGAAGTTGGCAACTGCAGACTGACAACCAGTCCCCAGCCAACCGCCTCGAAACCGCAGACAATATGCTCTACACGACG
>CAZYAH010000208.1:0-4346 GCA_964645595.1 uncultured Alicyclobacillaceae bacterium
TGTTTCTATTATATCGAATGATGAGGCCTGTTTCCGGTATCTCTTTAAAAAAACTGCGATTCAGACAGTGGGGGATGGTCGGCAGCGCTTCAGCAGCACGGAGTGCCGCGCGAGGAAGTACGCGCGGCGATGTGGGTTGCTGTGGTGGTTCGAGTTCGAGAGTCGCGGGCGAGCGGGATCGCGGGAGTGAGCGATGGATGAGTTATCCGCGCCGGGTGGCGAGTTGTGGTCAGGGTAGTGATGCGGCGGCAGCCGCATCGCGGCATGCCGGAGTTGAAGCGCGAGGTTCGACCGCTCACCTCGGATCACGTACAAACAGCGAGCCTCGCGCGTACAGCAATACCAACCGTTTAATTCTATGGTGGTCTGGCATTCTGCAGAAGCTGATAAACGTCGCGCTTGATTTGTTTGATCCGGGGCAGGAGTTTGGCGCGCGAAGTCTCGTCCAGCTCCAGCAAGATCACGGCGAACTCCGCCAGCGATAGCAAGCAGAAGCGTTGTTGATAATAGACCGCGACCACTTCCAAGGTCGGGTTGAGAAACTGCAGAAGCCTTTGGCGCGTGCGCGGGTTCATCTCTTGGCGATGACGCAAAAACAGGTGTGCCTGCATGAGTGTATAGGCCAGCAGCACAAACAGCACCTGAGTGACCACCATCGAGAACTTACAGGAGGGCATGCGCGCCACATCCCAAAAGCACTTGTACTGGCGGTGCCGCTCCTCGATAGCGGTTCGAAGAGCGTAGGCAGAGCGCGTATGCGCGGCGCTGAAGGTAGCAGAGGTTGTGGCCAGCACCCAATCTTTGACCTCGCCGTCGGTGCCGATCTCACGGCTTGCCACGACCGTCAACGGGACCGTGCACTCGGTCCAACTGGTAACGCCTCGCGCGATGCCGAGCAGCGTCCGCGGTTGCGGCGGAGAGGGTTGCGGCGCCGGCTGAGGAAGGGATTGAGGCGGCGGCAAACCCTTCTTGGCCGCTAGCGTCTGTTGCCGCTTCAACTCTCGTTTAACAATGGTGGGATGTTTGGGCCGGTCTGTCTGTGGAGCCGGAGCGGCGCCAGGTTCTGAGTAAGGTTCCCACACAAAGTCTTTCAAGCGCGTCAAGCCCATCACGTCTTGATAGGCGTCCATATTCTTCTTGAGCGGGACAACAGTGTCGATCTTATAGGCGGTCTTTAACCGCGCTATGTTGGCGCCGTCGATCAGGCCGCGATCGACTATCAGGACTTTCATCCAACCGCCACTCACGGCCTTGACAAAGCCGTCCACCAGTTCATAGAGGATGGGGCACTCATGCTGGTTGCCGGGCGCCACCCGAGCCGCTACCGTCAAAAACAGATCCAGGCTGCGATTGACATGAATGATTGAGACCAGCTTGTAACAGCGGCGCCACTGATAGCGCTTGTCTCGCAAATCCACTTGGCTGGGATCGACCGGGTGGTTGTGTTCGTCGAAGAGCAACTTCACTGAGCCTTCGTACTTTTCGTTGTCGGGAACGAATACATAGCTGGCGTCGCCAATGAACAAGCCTTCCGAATCGAACAGTTTCAACGACCGCAACAGCCGCGGCACTTCCCGGTTGAACCAGTCATGCAGCTGCCCGGCATTGGTGTCGCGGGCGAACTTGCGCAGGAAGTCTTGATCGCAAGGGGTCTGGCGGTCATTCGTATTCTTGTCGTTGAAACCTGCGCACGCCAGCGTGACGTCCTGGGTGTCCGGATGAACGGCTTTCCGCCCCACCTCAGGTCCGAGGGCGGCGATCAGCCCGCCGGAACGCAGCACATAGGGGAACGCATGATAGCTGGCATCGTGCAGCTTGAGGCTAATCTGGCTGGCAATATAAAGCCAGACCGGGACCTCTTCTTTCTTGCGAGGCGTGGGATAGTGCTCGGCCAAACGCGTCAGCGCATCCCGGCCGATCAGATGGCGGAAGAAATCGGCTTCGGCGGCTTCCGATAGGTTCTCCAGATAATCGATCTCGCCGCGGCGCAAAGCCTCGATGACGAACTTGGGGTCGTGTTCGAAGGCGGCGAAGTCCACGCTAGGTCCGGGCCTTGCGCTTGCCTGGCGAAGCCGGTGGGGGCAGGCGCAAGGCCTGCTCCAGCCGGTCGATGCCCTGCAGAACCTGGCGGTGCAGTTTGGCCAGGGCCGCGCGCGACTGGCGCAGGTGGCGATAGCTTTCGGTCAGGCGCCGAACGCGAGCGCGGTCCGCGGCGGGCAGCGAGCGGAGGCGAGTTTTACCATCTTCGCTCCAAGACAGCACCGTGGCCGAGTGCCGCACATCGTGAGGCTTGGCGCAATGGCAGGAGGGATTACCGCAGCGCGTCCGAATCTTATAGACGGAACCTTTGATGATCTCGCGGTGCTGAAGCAGTTCGCGCAGGTGACGCGAGTATTCGGCGGCCAACTGGTCCAGCAATTGACGCTGGCGGCTGGCGACTGCGGCGGAAGCGGCTGCGCGCTTCCGGATTATGGGGGTGCTGACAGATCGCATAAAGCTTACCGGCATCTCATAGTTCTTCTTATAGCCGATGTCGCGCGAAATGTCCAGCGAAAAATGAAAGGCGCGAATTTCTTGGAGAGAGCAGGAACGATCGACCCGGCTAAACGTCCCCACACCTTGCTTGCTTTATGCCCACTAATCCAAGCGCATAACAGTTAGGCAGGGCCACGGCCAAAAAACTGACGAGGCGACCGGAAAAGTACAGGGCGGCAGGAAACGAAGGCATCGACCCGTCCCCTTGAGGTGCCCGCAATGCGCCGGCCGGCATGTACGCCCCGTTCGACGGCGCTTCCGCGACCCTACTCGCCCGTCAGGGGCGGACTGGAAGCGGAGCCGTTTCGGGGGGCAATTTACTGTCTGAATCGCAGTTCGTTCTTGAAATCCGGATCGCTACCAAAGTAGCCGGCTTAGCGGACGCCCAAAAATAAGGTTACATAGCGAAGCGTAGGTCTTTCAGTTTGATCTTGGCCAGGAAACCTCAGCCCAGGCGATGATGATCCGTCAGAATCAACATTGATCGTATTGCTAGACGGGCATGCCCAATGGACAAGAGGCCGTTATTTTGTTAGAGTTCTACCTGTAACGTCAACTCATGGGGAGACTTCTAACATTATGAGGACTGAATCATTCCATGCCGAAGATCTGGCGGAGGCGCTCCGAGGCAACAAGATAGCGACCATGCCCGAGATGAAGAAGGCGTTGGGAACGAAGGTGGACGTCACGGTTTTCCGCAAACTGAAGCAACTCTCCTATCGAACCAGCTACTCCCATCGCGGCGCTTACTACACGTTGGACGAAACCGCGCGCTTCGACCAGAATGGCTTGTGGTCCTTCCAGTCCGTCTGGTTTTCCCGCTGGGGAACTTTGGTGGATACTGCCGAGGCTTTTGTCGAGAATTCTTCCGCCGGCCGTTTTGTTGAGGAACTGGACAACTTGCTGCACGTCGGAACCAAGGAGCCGTTGCTGAAGCTGGTGCAGCAGGAGCGCGTGGCTCGCCAACCAGTGGGCGGCTTAAATCTGTACTGTTCGATCAAGCCGGTTCTGCACGAACGCCAACTGCGGGCGCGGCGAGTGCTTGAAGCCGAGCCGCATCTGGCCGGCAGTTTGGTCAGCGGAGAAGTGGTGCCTGACGAATTGAAGGCGGCGATTGTGCTGTTCTTCAGCAGGCTGGATGAAAAGCAACGCCGTCTGTACGCCGGGCTGGAGTCGCTCAAACTCGGCTACGGCGGGGATCAGCGGATGGCCGAGTTCATCGGCATGGACCCGCACACGGTGGCCAAGGGCCGGCGCGAACTACTGGAACAAGACTTCGCAATAGACCGCATACGCAAAGCCGGCGGCGGGCGTAAGCGGGTGAAAAAAAACGCCCGGGGTCATCGCCCGAATCGGAGAACTGATGCAGCACGATACTGCCGGTGACCCCATCTCGGGGGTGAAGTGGAGCCGGCGAACAACGCGCAAGATCGCCGAACAACTCACCGCTTTGGGGATCGCCGTGAGCAAGAACCCCGTAGGCCGCTTGCTGAAACAGATGGGCGATAGACTTCGCGTGAACCGCAAACAGATCGCCTCCACCAACAGCCCGGATCGAAATCAACAGTTCCTCTACATCGGGCAGCAGCGGGAGCGATTTGCCGCCCAAGGCCAACCCATCATCAGTGTGGATGCGAAGAAGAAGGAGTTGATTGGCAACTTCAAAAACGCCGGCGCCAAGTGGGATCGCAAGCCCGTCCTGGTGAGCGATCACGACTTTCGCTCCGAAGCCGACGGTCTCGCCACCCCCTATGGCATTTATGACATGCAGGCCAACCGGGGCGCTGTATTTGCAGGCACCAGCCACGACA
>CAZYAH010000209.1:0-4341 GCA_964645595.1 uncultured Alicyclobacillaceae bacterium
GCCTGGAAAGTGTGTGTACGTTAATAGCGTACCATGGGTTCGAATCCCACCCCGTCCGTTGAGCCACAACGACTTACACCTCGTTGTGGCTTTCGGATTTTAGGCCGCCATCTGTTGAGGTGCCCTTTTTGTGCCCCGCTTTGGCACCTGCCTGGCACCGAGAGGGACGCACGGCGCTCGGGAACACTCTGTTTGGGCGACTTGTAGAGAGATCGTGGCTGGAGCGAGGCGGTGAGGGGGTAAGTTATCGGCCATGCACGAGGCTCATGAGAAACTTGACGAAGCCAAGTCGACATCCAACGTCACGCCAGAACCTGGCAAGGCGGAATCATTCATTCGGCGACTTGGGATTTCGGAGGCTGGCGCGCTCGCGGCATTGACCGCCCTCGGCTACACGTACGCGTTCGCGTACGAGTACGGCTACCTCAGTCATTTTGGAATTCCTTTTTGGGTTGTCGACCTCTCGATCGTTCACGTGTTAGTAGCAGTTGGAGCTTTGGTCGCGGTCGTTGTGACGCTCATGTATGTGCTCCCTAATCTCCCGCCCGGGCCTTGGTGGGCCTTGGGCGTCCACCTTCTTGTGGTGGGATCACTGGTTGGCATGGCGCTGATCGTGGCAACGAGCACGAACTGGCATCATAAACGTGAGGTCGCCGTCGCAGTCTTAGTCGGACTGCCGCTCGCCATACTAGCCCTCGCTCAGATTAGAGCTCGGTTAGTAGGCCCGATCTTCTGGTACAAGGATAAAGGTTCGGTGCTTGAGCGTTGGGCTTACGTCATCAATCGCGAAAAAGAAATGCGCAAGCCCGACCTCCTTGACCACTCGCTTGGAGCGATGGAAAGAGCCGGACTTCGAGCTTACGCGTGGCTGGCTCCTGTCTGGGTTCTCCTGATCGCCGGCCCGGTTGTCGTCCAGTATCTTGGTCTTGGGGCGGCGTATCAGCAAAGCGTCTACGTAGTGGTGCCGACCCAACCGGAATGTGTCGCAGCGCGGCGATATAACGATTACATCGTGTGCGCGCTTTTTGATCGCAAGTCAGCGAGCATACTGCCGGCCTTCCGGCTGATTCAACTGGGAGACTCCCTGCTACTGTTGCCTCCCGCCTGCCGTGCAGCGCTGCGGGGACACCATCTTCGGGTTGCTGTTCCGCAAGCCGTCGGACCAACGCTTCCGCCTTCCGCAAAAATTCCTCGTAGGCCGCCGTGTCGGCTCGACTCAGTTTGACCAGGTCTTCGAGCAGCGTCGACATCTGGGCATAGAAGCGCGGATCCGTCAGTTGATCGCGAATGATTGTTTTGCGAACGTTGTTGATGATGCCCTCCGCGATCGCGTTTCTCGAGAGCGTGCCCTTCTCATTGAGCCTTCTGGCGATTGTGTCGTGGATGCCCGTCTGGATGATGAGCTCAGTGAGAGAAGCGGACGCCAACTCACCCAGTGCGGCCGCGGGGTCGGCCTGGATGTAGGTGTTGATAAGGTGGCGTATGTCCGCCTCGAATGGCTTTATATCCAGTTCCTCACCCGAATGCTTCTTGATAGCTGCGCGCGTATGAGTAAAGAACTCCAACTCCTGCTTCAGGGTCGCGGCTGCGGCGTCCGAATACCCTGCATCGGGGAGACTCGGCGCGATGTCGGCGTACGCGCGCACGAAGCTGGCCGTCGCCTTGTAGAATCAGGTCCTAAGCGCATCGGTCTCGCTCAAAGCGTTGGGATTGGCGGCGTCTCCGCAGAAGTAACGCAGGTATTGTTCGACCTCGCGTGGAACACCGGATCCTGTGTAGCTGCGTCACCCTGGTCGGCTTGCCTATTGGTTCGTTTGGAAATCCTTATGTCCCGCCTGCCAGAGTGCGAAAGCATAGCGGTTGGCTTTGTTGCGGAATTCGATCAGTTTTTCATTTGACCAGTGTCCGCTCTCATAGCTCACCAGCATCATCACGGGCGGGTTCCCTGGGTTCAGGTCCTGCATTTTCGCCACCAGCTTGGCAGGCTGCCAGAACGGTACCCGCGTATCGTTGAAACCGGTCACTGCAAGCACCGCCGGATATTTTACCCCTTTTAGGACATGCAAATAGGCGTCCATTTCTATCAACCCATTGGCCTCTATGGAATCCTTGGCCGTCCCGAATTCTTTGGCGTCCAGCAATCCGTTTGGCCGGTTCTCGCCCCGCAGGGGGTTGCTCACGGGCACGTCGTTCACGGCCACGGCGAAAAGGTCGGGCCGTTCGGTCATGGCCCGCCCGATCAGGATGCCCCCGGCACTCGTACCCTCGCCGATGAGCCGCCTGGGTGAAGTATACTTGTGCTGTACCAGGTATTCCGCGCAAGCGATAAAATCCTTCCACGTATTAGGCTTATTGGCCTTGAAGCCGCCTTTGTACCAGGCGTCCCCCTTCTCGCCGCCGCCGCGCACGTGTGCAAAAGCTATGATCACACCACGGTTCAGCAGCGCTAGGTCCAGGACGTTGAAATAGGGCAGGTAGGTGGAACCGTAGGAACCGTAACCGCGCAAGTAAGTAATATTGTCACCGTTGCGCTCTATTTTTCGGTTATAGATGATCGATAGTGGCACCAGGATGCCATCATGGCTTCTCGCTTCCACCTCTTCCACTACCAGCTGATCCGTACCCGGGTATTTTGCCGATGAGTTGAAGACGCTTTCCTTCAGCAGGCCAGTCTTCGGGTCGTAATCATAGACTGTCTGCGGCTGCTTCCACGAACTCACCATCAACAGGAGGTCGTTGGTCCGGGGATCGAGGTTCCCGATCCATGCCGTGCCTGAAAAGGGGAGTTTTATTCGCCCTGACTTCCCATTCAGCAGGGAAACCTGGTAGATGGTGGTGTTCACCCCATTGGTGGTCTGGTAAAACAGGTAGTCTTTCGCGCTGGTAATCCACTGAATATTTTCCTTTCCCTCGGGTACGACCACCCGTTCTTTTTTCGACGGGTCGTTCAGGGCGCGTACCAGGATCCTGTAATTGGGTGCGTTCTTCCGCGATTGCAGGAAGGCGCTGTCGCCCTGAACCACCCCGCCCGTCACGTCGTCTGCCTTGTCCACGAAGGGGGTCCACTGGGGGTTGTCGAGTGGGCTGGCCGGCGCATACCAGGCTTTCAGAGACGTGTAACCGCCTTCGAACCAGTATGCAATCAGGTATTTCTCGTCATTGGAATAACTGACGAAGCCGTAATCGGTAGCGTTGATTCCCAGTCCCGGGTGGCTGGCGGCAGAGAGCAACAACTTGTCGGCCGACATGGGGGTGCCCACCCGGTGAAATTTTGCTTTCATATGCTGGAAGAGTTGGTTCGAATGTGCGTCGGCGGTAGACGCTTCCGTGTAGAGAAAGCCCTGGTCGTCCGGCGTCCAGGAACCTGCGCTACCCAGCACGGGATAAATTTCTTCCGGCAAAAAAGCTTTCGTATCTACCGTCATCACCTTGATACGGTTGACGTCGTTGTTGGTGCCATCGTTCAGGCTTAACGCCACCTGGCGGCCATCGTGGCTGGGTAGGGAGTTAAAGGTGGTAGTTCCTTTGCCATCACCCCATGTCTTGGGGTCGAAGAGTAGCATTTCTTTGCCGTTTCTGCCGTTGCGGAAATAGAGTTTGCCCTCGTTCTCACCGGCCAGGGTTTTTTTATAGAAATAGTGATCGCCCCCACGGCGCACATTGGAGATGGTCATCTTGTTGAGGGTGTCGAATTTTCTAAAATCGGCGAGCAGGGCCTCGCGACCGGGGATCTTGTTGAGCTGGTTCTCTGTTAGAGTCGCCTGGGCCTTGAGCCAGTCGAGCGTCTGCGGGCTGTTCATGTCTTCCATCCAGCGGTACTCATCCGTGATAATCCTGCCGAATATCGTGTCTACCACCGGGATTTTGGGAGCTGTCGGGTATGATTGGGCATAAGTGCGTAAATTGACGGAGAGCAAGAGGACAAGCGGGGCCGTTATCATGAGAACGAGCAGCGAGACTCGCCGGCGAACGTGGCCGAGAAAGGAGCTTTCCGAGCGCATTCCTGAGTTTCTCCGCGGGGTGAGGGGGGAGAAGATACCTCTCGTCACTGACGACTGCCAATCCGTCGATCTAGGGTGCCAGCAATGTGGACCAAACGCTGCAACGGTCCGCTCACATGTCCTAAGTCGGAAGGTTGTGTCTTTTTTGTGCCCTCTGAGTCGGCTAAAGTCGGTTCTCTGTCGCCCGGTGTTCGGTTAGGTAAAACGCTAAACGATGGAGAGCGGCTAGGTTAGCCGAAATTGGGTTAAGTGGTTCAGACCTGGAAAGTGTGTGTACGTTAATAACGTACCATGGGTTCGAATCCCACCCCGTTCGTGATGGCGCAACGAATTGGTTTTC
>CAZYAH010000210.1:0-4324 GCA_964645595.1 uncultured Alicyclobacillaceae bacterium
TTTTATTGTTTGTCCAATAAGGGCGTACAAGCCGCGCATTTCTATGATACAAGCCGTCTCACGACGGAATCTCCCGCCATACCCTAAATTAACTTTGCTTAAAAGGAGGTGACTCAGAATGGATGGATTCCACCGACATCGTCGAGCTGAAGTTGCGTTTCTCGTGATTTTTGTACTGTTCTTCATTTTTGGACCGATCTTTTGGTGCGACTAACGATTGTCTGATTTTGTTCGCTTGACAGGTACAAGCCCAGTAAAACGCCCCTCTGTACGGGGGCGTTTTATTGTTTGTCTAATAAGGGCGTACAAGCCACGCATTTCTATGATACAAGCCGTCTCACGATTGAGTTTCTCGCCATACCCTAAATTAACTTTGGTTCAAAAAGAGGTGACTCAGAATGTTCAAGGAACGTCGTGAATCACCCAGAATGGCGATCAGCCGTGCAATACACGCAATCCATAAAAACACGAACGAACACGACGGAAGAAAAGGAGGAGAAATATTCCTATGGCAAGGAAGTCCGGAAAAAAGTCGTCTGCATTAAATGCACTGAAGCGAAAGCTCGCGGGTAAAGAAGGAACAGCTCTTGAGATTCTCGGTGACGTAAAAAAGGTCAATCCCCAGCAGTGGAACAACCCGTCGCAGGTCGAAAAACTTGCGAGACAATACATCGACAAGTTGGGGCTTTCGGTTCCCGAAGAACGCATCAAGCAATTTGTGGATGCGTATAAGGACGCAACAAAGAACGGATTTTCGAATGTTGATGAATTGATTCAAAAATACGGTAAAAATGTAGATAAAAAGACTGTAAAGACGATTAAAAAATATCTTCCGAAATGAACATAAAACCGACATATCGGAGGAGTAACTGTACCCCTCCGATATGTCCGCTGGGTACAGTCTTATCTCAGAAGATATGCACCTCCCAACCTCTTTTCCCCATAACGACCATGATGTTTCAACACGGAACGACCACATCGAGGGTATCGAAACATGGGAAGGAGGCCGATCGAAACCGTAAACGACTACCTCAAGTCTCTGCAAGAGAAATGAGGTGAACTGATCGCCAAGAAGCCTAACCATACACTCCAGCGAACACGGACACCTTGGGGAAATTCTTGTTTTGTGATTTCAGCAACGCACCTATGATTTTCGACTGCCCCGCTGCTGTTTCAATTCAGAAAGAAATCTTCAATCACCATATCCTCATCTGAGTTCAACATATATTCTTTTTTCTTGCGGAAATTCACTGCATCAAATACCGCCATCTTGTGGCCGGTACTGTCCAAAGTATAGAAATCTGTGCCTTTGACCACGCTTTGGAACGGCCTAAGGCCAAGCGTGTACGTTTTCTGTTGACCCGTACGGTTGTTCAATACAGTGGCTGTTTCTCCGCTGTTGTCGGGAAAAAAGTAATTTGTGAGCACGGTCGCATCGTTCACTTTGAAAATTTGATAAGGTGCAGGCGTTTTCAGTTTGACTCTCTTTATCGACAGGTCGTTTAGATTCACTTCGACAAGCTCGTTGGAGACATCGTTCGAATGGCTGGCGGAATTCGCAAGCAGCAAGTATCCGTCTTGTATACTTAAATCAGTTGTAGTAAAGGATTCCGGATTCTTTACAACGCCGATTACGTCTAAATCGTCTGACAACTTGTATATATACTGCTCATTGGTTTGTGGTAAATCACCCGTTACGTACAGATTGTTGCCATCAACGAGAATATTGCCTAGAACACCATTCAGGTCGACTTGTTTTACAGTCTTACCCGCCTTTATGTCAATTTTGGCTATGGTTTCATGGTCCATGGCGGAGTTCAGAACGGCAAATATGTATGTACCATTCGTCGCGATAGTCATTGGGAATAAGCCTGTTGGAATGTATCGTACCGAAGTGGATTTCTTGTCAAATTCGATGATTCTTCCGTCCGGATTTTGTGGCGAACCGATGACCGGTATAAATAACTTTTCTCCGAAAGAAACAGCCTTTCGAAGCCCTCCGACGTCCAAATCGATTTTACGCTTTAATGTCCCTTGATCACTGTACAGCTGTATTTGACTATGGGGATGTAAGTTTGAGGTGTAAATCACGCCGAAGGAGTAAGATGAATCGGAGTTACTTTGTGTCTGAGCCGCTGAATTGCAGGCAGTGGATGCAACAGAAAACAATAAGAACAGGACGGCTGCGAACCATTTTTTCATATACAGGTGCACCTCATGTCGACGTTTTGAACTTAGAATTCATCAGGCAGGGGCCGACCCCCTGCCTCTTTTCATTGCGAATAGATGGTGTAAGCCTCGTTGGTTTCGACCAAGTCAACCGGCCACACGGCTCCACCGTCGTTCAAATCAATTCCGTATAGTTTATGGAAGCAGTACCAGACGAGTTGAGAACAATAAAAAGAAGAATCTTGATTGATGTAGAAGAAATTGTAGTTGTACGGTTTTCCGACCTCACTGGTCGCCATGGCTGCAGCATTGTAATCCTGAGCAACCGTGGTATCGTAGCACGTACGGGCCTGGAAATGAGTGTAGCGTGATTGCCAGTCATTCGGCCAATAACGAACGCCATTGAGCGAGCCTTTGTTGCCAAAAGATTCGACGGTATTGGTTGCATTCCACACCATTCCCGCGTGACCGCCCGCCCAGGCAAAAGAAGAACTACTCGCCGAATCGAGCGTAATCAAAAAGACTCCGGCTCTCGCCAATACACCGCTGGCGTACGGAGTGATTGAATTTGACGAGATTTTATTCGAAGAGCTTGGCGTCTTTGATTTGGGATCTCCATAGTACGTCGGCGTTTGTGTCTCCCATGCTTTTCTCACTTGGTCCGTTTTTGCTTTCGCCTTAGCTACCTCGGTTTGTTGCGCTTTCGTCAAGATTGGCTGATTTGGATCCGTTGTTTTCGCGAACGCGGGACACGTCAACGTAGCGACTGAAAGTACCGAAGCGATGGACGTGACAAACAATTTGCCTTTCATGTTGTCCTCCTTTTCGGATTGTTCTGGAATTTACACTTCTATATCTACACCGAGGTTTTCGGAGCATTCCTCGCACGAAGCGGGTGGACAGCGTGCTTTTTCGCGTTGTACCGGCCAGGTAGATTGGATAAGCCGTGACGCAACAGCGGGCCTCCCCGAACAGAGGAGGCCCGCTGGCGTGACTAAAGGCGCAGTCCGTACAGAACAACAAAGGCCATCAAGCTGACAGCAATGATTACAATTTCCCCCTTGCCAATCTTTCGGCGCAGGTGGCTTGTCCGTTTTATGCCTAGACGCGTATAGCCCCGGGCCTCCAGCGCCGCCGCCAGGGAATCTCCTGTCTGCAGGCAGCTGAGCAGCATCGGTATGGCTACCGCGGGCAGATGGGACAGCGGGATGGTGCCCGGCCGAGTCGTCGACTTGGCCCGCGCCCGTACAATTAGGGAAAAGCGCTGCCATTCTCGCGTCACAACGGGGATGAAGCGAAGCGTCAAAGCGGCTCCGAGCGTAAACGCATCCCAGGCCATGGGGCGCTTCCATGTGCGCGGCCACATGCCGTCCAAGCCCTGCTTGATTTGAAACGTGCTGGTGGTCGCGGTCAGGATGACGCTGAGCAACACCACCAGGAAGATCTTGTACAAGGAGAATAGGGTGGATAGGCCGCTTGGCACCGAGTAGTGCACCATTCCGAAGCCAGGGCCAGAGGCGCCAGTGCCAAACTGGAGCCCGGATACCGCCACGGAAAAGGCTGCCATGATGAGAAACGGGCGGACAATCCGAAACTCCCCAATTCCCAGACCGCACCAAAGGATGAGGGCCGCAATCAACACTGTGCAAGCGGCCGTGCCGTACCAGTCCGGCTGCAGCAGGATGGCTGCCGACAACAGCAAGTAGCTCAGCCA
The DNA here is from genome assembly GCA_964645595.1 of uncultured Alicyclobacillaceae bacterium. GTDB lineage: Bacteria > Bacillota > Bacilli > Alicyclobacillales > Alicyclobacillaceae > Alicyclobacillus_A. Next base: position 3,884 of record CAZYAH010000210.1, read on the forward strand.
CTTGGCCCGAACGTCCAGATTCCGAAGCACGATTTGACCACGGCGGAGTCTCGGTTCGTGCCCGCTAGTTGAAGATTTCGCTCGGTGCTCGTTCTGCGCCGAGAAATCCACCTGTTCCGCAGAGATTTCCGCGGGTGCCGCTATCGCTGGGCCGCGATGAGGTCCATGTCCGCGGTCTTGTCCACGCTCGATGTTCTCGATATGACTGTTGTCCAGCGTACGATGGTGGTTTTCTTTGTGACCGCTGTCCTCCACGTGACGAAGAATGTGTTCCACCGTTTCCTCGACCGTGCGGGGAACTCTTACGGCGTCAACCCCGCAGCGCTGCAATGCCTCAAACAGCACCACGGACTCCGGGACGCCGACGCCAGCCTGCCGCAGGATGTCCGGCTGTTCATACAGGACATCCGGCGGATACACTCCAACCAGCTTCCCGTCCTT
>CAZYAH010000211.1:0-4315 GCA_964645595.1 uncultured Alicyclobacillaceae bacterium
CGCGAGCTCGGGGGCCGGATGACGCAGGTCCGGCCGGCCGCCTAACCTATGCGGCAGCCAACGCCGCGCGCAGGAACGCCTCCTCCCCGGCCTCCGCATCAGCATGGATTTCGTCTCGCTCGCGCATCGCCGCCCACATCTCCGCGTGACCCTGCAGCACCACGTCCAGCACCCGCTCGTTCTCGTGCGCGAACTGGTCCTGCCGCAGCCGCCCCACCCGCTCGTTGGCATCGATCGCCACCGTCCCCGCGCTCGGCTCCAGCTCCCCGCCCAGGATCTTCATGAACGTCGACTTGCCGCAGCCGTTGGCCCCGATCAGGCCATAGCGGTTCCCGCCGCCGAATTTCACGGAGACGTCCGAGAAAAGGAGCTTGGCCCCGAACTGCATGGCAATGCCAGAGGCGACGATCACTGGGATTCCAGAAACAAAAAAGCTGGCCGAAGCCAGCTTTGGTACAGTCTAAAGGCGACACCGCATTATATTAATTTCACATTATACGCGACTCGCCGCCGCTGATACTCGGCGTCCAGCCTGGACCTGTAAGAGAAAATTGCCACTGGCGCCCAATTCTGTCTTAGTGATCGTGATTGGCCGGCCTAGCGTACTTGTCTGCCATTCGCAATCGGACCGCTGATCAATTGCGTGACGCGGAAAGTCTTTTAGCCAATCCGTTACACGCGTGAAGTTGGCAGGCCTCGGAAGAGTGCGAAGAAGCCCAAGCCCAAAATACGATGCACCAATCTGAGCGTTACCTTGGACTCTATGTGCAAGTACCAAGCAACGTTCAAAAGTGTTCGATGGCTCAACCGCACTAAGGCGCTGCAGTGCGACCGCGATCGATGTATGAAAACGTGTTGCCACAGATCTCACGAATTCAGCGTCTATATTCTCGCGATCTTTAATTTCTCGTCTAAGCAAACTAGTCGGCATCAGAATATGACCGGCCGTTCTATCGCAAGTTTTCTCCAACTCGTGACCGTTCGAAGATGCAGTCCCATCCGGGGAAGGTACAGCCTCCGACAATTTATAGAAGAGCGTATGCGCGATCTCATGTGCAAACGAAAATCTTTGGCGATTTGAGAGAAAGCCGTCAGGCTCAGACATATCAAGATCCACGTCTTCCTGAACCGTGTTTCGCAAGTACACCTCAAACCCGCCATCCACCGGCAACAATAACCCACGCGGAATGATGAAACGCAGACCAAGTCGACGAATCTGCCGCAGACGCGCAACTGCAAACAAATCGATGGGGGGAGCAGAAACACCAAGCGTTCTAGGGAGCGAATCCCCCCAAGTCTCGGCGCCTCGCCAAACGCGGGCTGCGCCTCTCATTTTTCGTTCCGATTGTTGTCCACATCCCCCTTTGAAGGGGGCGAAATACCCTGGCGCTTAAGCAGCTCGTCCAAAACTTCGAGCAATTTCTCGAACTGAAAGCCGTGATGTACTACGCTGCCTTTGGCACGCTCATCTAACGCCCGCGTCTCTACAATCGCATCCTGCAGGCTTCCGACTATCGCATCAAATGAAGGTGACGACAAACCGGAAATTGGCACTCGGTAACGACGCTCAAAATCATCGATAGCTTGCCGCTTTGGCCTGGTAGCGTGCGTCCTGAACACACGGATTATCTTTCTCATCCGATCATCAGAAGCCGAGTTACTTCCTCGCGTCTCAGATTCATTTGTCTGTGGACGCAGAGCTTCCACCAGAGCCTGCTCAACGCGCTGCCGCGAGTTCACAGACAATTCGTCCAGAGTCCCAAAATACTCGGCACCGAGATCGGTAAGCTTTCCTGCCTCGATGAGACTATCTCCAAGTTGTCCTATCAGGTTGCCAAAGGCACCCAGATCAGCTTGCATAGAAGACTGCGCTCCACGGGCAGCATGAAGTTTTGTACCAAGCTCTCGCTCAAGCTGCGGATCGTTAGGCCACGAAATGTCAGATTGATCGGCAAATTGACCGTGCACATCAATTGTCTTAAAAATGACTCGACCAGCCGCTTCACCAATCTGACGACACTGAGGCATATGCTCGGGTGCGACGTAGACTGCTAGTCGCCACATCGACCCATACATTTTTTCAACGGACTGAACTGCATTCTCATGCTCCCCAAAAGTGGGTTGATCCAAAGAACCAATGTCTCGCAGCTTGCACACCTCATCGAGGCGATCACTGCCTGGTCTTGTGAGCAGAACATTCGCAATTTTTTCAGCTGTTTTTCTAATAGGACAATGGATTGTGATAGTGCCGCGCGGGAGGCCCGCATTGGCTTCGATACGCCTTTCCGCCTCATAACGAGTGTCTGGTTGGCGAAAAACATTGGCGAGCGCAGCTGCGCCAGCCTGTAACCTCGGGTCATTCGAACTCGGAAGAGCCCGGAATACAGGTCGGAAGTAGCGGCGAGCCGCAAGGCGGTCCAGCATGAGCTTCGCTGCCTCTAGCTCTAGCTGAGCCTCGACGACAATCTGATTCACACGCAACTTCAGCAGATCAGATACAAGCCCGTTGTGAACTCCGTCGACAGACGCTATTTTCGCTAAATCGCCAATCTCAATGCGCTTGCCTCGATCTTCCTTAGTCATCCACTCGAGAAAGAATCCTAAGGCAACTCGAACATCATGGAGAAAAACGTCATCTCCCACAAACCGTAGATGCTCAGGAAGATTTGGCCGCGTGCCTCCGGGTCCGAAACCTCGCCAGCCCATTAGCTGCAACGCCGTACCGAGCATCGATCCAGCGGCACACTTTGTTGGGTGATAAATGGCTCGTTCATACAGATAAAATCGAACGTTTAGAAGATTCATCAATTCACTGGGCACGTCCGTTCTGTACTTGTGCGACATCAAGGAGATCGCCGTACGAAGGCACCAACCGGCGAAAGGATCCGTTCGCCCCTCCGGCACGGATCTCGCTGTGGCAGTTTCCGACCCAGCCACCTTCGCAGCATGGCTCAGCTCATACGCTGACGCGTCCAAACTGACTAATGTGAAGTTTTCGGCGATTCGATCGGAATCGTAATCGAGCCGAATACCTGCGAAGTGGCTATCTCTCTTTGCGTAGTCGAGAAGGTCTGCGCAAACCGTATTTCCAACAACATCCAGCATGTAAGCATCGCGGTTCGGGACGAAATCGAACTCATGCAAGAGTTTTTCAAATTTAGTGTCTTCGAGAGCGAGACGAAGGGCGGTCTGAAAATGATATTCATCTTCCTTCGGCAAATGATGATCCGCCAGCTTGTGCTTGTGGAGAGCTTCCATGTACAACAGCGCCGTCATCGCGCAACGAAGGTGTCCAAGCAAATATGCCAATTCATCTGTCGAGATTCGCCAACACGCGTTCGCAATAGCCGGGTCCCCCATCGACAGCAGGCTACGCGCGTATTTGCCAACGAGTTCTGGCTGTGGCAGTTCGGCGCCAGCACCTTGAGTCATAAAAGGTACTAGCGCAGAGGGAAGCGCAGTTCTTGCGGAGCTGCTCAATTCAACGGATAACCAAGCAATCAACTGGCACACTAGCCTGTAAAAAGCATCCGCTTGACGAGCTGGCTCGTCGTGCTTGGTATCTACTAATTGAATTTCGTCCTCGAGTGTGTGTCCGAAAGGAGCGTGCGTAAGATCGTGAAGAAGACCTATTAGACGGACGACGGGCCGGCGCCCATGTACCTGTTTTGCCAAATTCGAAGCCGAGAACGTCTGCTGGGGTTTTTCGGATGCGCCAATCCGAAGAGTTCTATCGCTATTCCGGAGATTGGCAACAATTGCGCTAACCAGTTTGTCGGCCTGCTCAAGGACTCCAACGGCGTGATGAATTCGCGCGTGTGATGCATCAATGAAGACACGATCAGCAAGACCTAGTTGTCGGAGTCCATACAAACGCTGCATCGCCGGGGTATGCAGTACTTCCAGTTCGCCTGGCGACAATCGTTGGTCACCATACAGAACCGTCCGAATCCGTTTCGAGCGCTTCATCTCGGCAGCCTTGTCTCCTTGCCAAACGCGATTATATCGCCGTGTAGCGAAGTGCTGGGGCAATCTGACCGCTTCGAGAAGCGAGGTGAGTACTCATCCGCACCAGGGCGGAAGGCCGTAACAAAAGCTTACCAGTGGAAGAAACGGCGATTATGTCCGCACCAATGCGTCGCGCTCGCGCATCGCCGCCCACATCTCCGCATGGCCCTGCAGCACCACGTCCAGCACCCGGTCGCCCTCGTACGCGAACTGGTCCTGGCGCAACCGCCCCACCCGCTCGTTGGAATCGATCGCCACCGTCCCCGCGCTCGGCTCCAGCTCCCCGCCCAGGATCTTCATGAACGTC
>CAZYAH010000212.1:0-4306 GCA_964645595.1 uncultured Alicyclobacillaceae bacterium
TGTCGCGGGGGACGGACTTCCCGGAAAGATCTTCGCACTGAACGAACTTCACGCTGAACAAAGGGGAATCGACGTTGTTCCGAGAGTTGCAGAATCCTTTTTCGTGGGAATTAAAGGTGGCCGAGTGGATATCTGAGCGGTGGAAGCAGTGTCCGACTTGCAACGCGTCGATGATTGTCATTGCCAAGTGGACACCGATTGTCATGCTCGGATTGATTGTCCTCGCGGCGGCCAGGTTCGGGCTCTCGGACAAAACGACGTATCACCCGGTGCTGAGCGCAGGGATTGCGGTATTGGCCGCCGTCCTCGCCCGGCTCGTCAACGAACCGATTGCGGTTGCCATCGCGCGTCCCCGGCCCTTTGAATTGCTCGGCCTTACGCCACTGCTCGGGCACGACCGGGGCGAAGGTTTTCCGAGTAACCACGCCACTGGGGCCTTCGCGTTGGCCGTCAGCATGAGCGGCGTACCCGGGTATTCCTGCGTACTCTATCTCCTCGCAATTCTCCTCTGCATATCGCGGCTGTACACCGGACTGCACTTCCCGACGGACGTGGCGGCGGGCGCACTGCACGGCTCCATCATCGCATGCGTCTTGCTGTGGCTCGTGGCGATGGCGCCCATTCCTATGATCTAGTTCAAATCCTGCCAGATGCGGTCCGCAATCCGCTGGTAGCCAGCCTGGTTGGGATGGAAGTGGTCAACGTAGAGAAACTGCGGGCCGTGCAATTGGAAGAGATCAAAAGTCTGCACCACGACGGTGTGCGGAAATCTGGAAGCTACCTGGTTTTCACGAACGACCCACGATTCGACGATAGCATTGGTTTGGTTGGCCGCATTGGCGATGTCCGCATACGGATTGTACAGTCCGACGAGAAGCACGGGGGCCGACTGGTTCAGTTTCCGGATCTGGGTCAGAATGGCCGTGAGATTGGCTGCAAACTGGTCTTGGGCTCTTTCGATCCGCTGCACATCGATGTCCGGCAACCCGGCTGCGCGGCTCAAGTCATTGCCGCCAATGGAGACGAGGATGACGTCGGCGGTACGAAGCAGGTTTTGCACGGACGACTTTTTCAGCTCATTGAGCAGGCCTTCGGACGTCAGGCCGTCAATCCCGAGGTTCGACTGGATAACCCTGTAGCCTTGCCTCTGGTACTGCTGCCGCACGTCGCCGACAAACCCCCGGCCAGACGCGTCTCCCAGGCCGTGCGCGAGCGAGTCTCCCAACCCCACCAGGTGGACAATCTTGTGTTCTGGCGATGACACTGCGGTGTTTGAGGGGCTCGCGTCCGTTTCCTGGGACGCCATACCGCCCACCGACCCGCCGAGAGCTGCGTACGTCCCGTAGACGAATCCGCCAGCGAGGACCACGCTGGCGATGACGCTCGCTGACACAGCGAAGCGTACCATCCACCGGGACCAGCGAGGAGCTAGCGCCTGCTTGCCCTGGGCATGGGAATTTCGACTCCGACTGTGCTCGAGGTTCCGCATCCGAATTTCCTCCTTGTCAAAAGTAAGTGTACTATACAGGGGACTGGACTGTGAAACGCGAGGTGAGCCAACCCATGAAACACCCCGTTTTGTCCGTCTCCGGGTTGCAGAAGCGGGTCCACGGGCGGAACATTGTGACGGACGTGTCGTTCGAGGTTCACGCTGGCGAAATCTTCGGTTTCCTCGGCCCGAACGGAGCTGGCAAGACGACAACCATCCGCATGCTCGTCGGGCTCATTCGGCCAACCGCCGGGCGGATTGTCATTGACGGACATGATCTCCGCCAGGAACCACTTCTTGCCATGCGGAGCGTTGGTTGCATCGTGGAAAACCCGGACTTGTACCCGTACCTGACCGGGTACGAAAACTTGTACCAGTTGGCAAGTATGCAGGGAGAAGAGGCGGTCCAGCGGGTCGGGTACGTGGCAGAGCTTGTGCGCCTGACGGATCGGCTGCACGACAAGGTGCGGACGTACTCGCTTGGCATGCGGCAGCGGCTCGGCATCGCCCAGGCGCTCCTTGGCAATCCGAAGCTGCTCATCCTGGATGAGCCAACGAACGGGCTTGATCCCGCTGGTATTCGCGAGCTCCGCACTTTTCTCCGGCACCTCGCCAACGCTGGACTGGCCATTTTTATCAGCAGTCACCTGCTCGCTGAGGTTGAACAACTGTGTGACAAGGTGGCAATCATTCGCGACGGCGTCGTCGTTCGGACGGGGGATATCCGCAGTCTGTTGGCAGAAGCTTCGAACGAAGTGGCCTGGAGGGTGGACCCTGCCGACGTCGCGCTTCCCATCCTTCGGCGCTACGCTGCCCACGGGAACGTCCGGCAGTCGGACGAGGCGCTTTGTTGTGCAATGACGGAGGAGGATGTGGCGAACGCGACGGCTGCCCTCGCAGCAGCGGGCTGCCGACTCTACGAAGTTACGCGGAAGAAATCCACCTTGGAGGACATTTTCCTGAAGACGACGGGAGGAGGCCTCGTTCCATGATCTTTTTGCGCCTTGTGGAAAACGAAATTGCGAAGATGATCCGAAAGCGCCGATTCCAGGTCGTCCTGCTCATTCTGTTTGTCCTTGTGGCGGTGTTTTCGTATGCGGAGCAGCGGGCTGCACTACAGTTGGCAAATCAGCTCGGTACAACCGACTGGCACGTTCGCTTGCAGGAACAGATTACGCACGCAATCAACCGTCTGAACAGTCCCTTTCTCAGCGCGGCACAAAAGGCAGCCCTTCAGGCTACCATCAGCGAAGGCCAGTATGAACTGGAGCACGACGTCAACCCGTTTGCGCCAGGGGCCGCCAGTTTCATGAAGTCCTTTATGGACGAAGGAATCGCGCTCCTCATCCCCATGCTCGTCATCGTGATTGCATCCGACATGGTGTCGTCTGAGATGAGCGGCGGAACCATTAAACTGCTCCTCACGCGGGGAGTGTCGCGGGGCAAGGTGCTTGCGAGCAAGCTCGTAGCCCTGTTCCTGCTCGTCGCCATGCTCATCGGCGGGGTGGCCGTCGCGTCTTACGCCATTTCCGGTCTCTTCTTCGGCTACAAGGGGTTTGGTCTGCCGGTCCTGATGGGGTTCCAGACGACGGCGTCCGGGTACGTCGATGTCACACACGTGTACACCATCCCGCAGTGGAAGTACCTTGTTATGACCTTCGGGCTTGGTTACTTTGTCTGCATCTCCGTCGGCTGCCTGGCGTTTATGGTCTCTACGCTGGTCCGGTCCACCGCGTCAAGCATGGGGATCATGATGGCCGCGCTCATTGCCGGAACGCTCCTTACTTCGCTCGCGAGTAGCTGGACGACGGCAAAATACCTGCCTGTAGTGAACCTGCGGTTGAGTGGATATCTGAACGGGAATCCACCGCCTGTTGCGGGCATGACGTTTACGTTTTCGGTTGCAGTACTCGCAGTGTGGTCGATTCTGGCGATTGCCGTCAGTTTTGCTGTGTTCACGCGCAAAGACATGATGGGGTGAACGCACACAACATCGCGTGAGTTCCTCCTGTCTTGGACATGCTAGTCCAAAGTATGTTCGCGAGGCTGAATACGCGAGACGATGGTCAGGAGGAATCGGGCTTGCAGAGAGTTTGGATGTATGCACTGGCGCTGGTGTGCGTCGGTTGTGCTGTGTTGGCACCCGTAGCCGAAGCCCAGACTACCGTTGCGATGACGTTGCGAGACGGAGCCATTGTTCCATCGCAAATCACCGTTTCCAAAGGGCAAAAAGTAACGATTCACGTCAGAAATGCCGGGAAGAAGGCTCACAATCTGGTGATCCCCGACTTTTACATATTCTCGTACAACCTGCAGCCTGGAGAGGACGTGACCGTGAGCTTTACGCCGGACAAGACAGGGAGATTCCCCTATTACTCGGATGCGGGCAGGCCGCGGGAGAACCCCGAACCGGGAATGACCGGTACGCTGACGGTTCGGTAGGAGAGTTTTGTGCCAAGAGTGTTGCCAATTGGCGCTGGGAGGCGTATTCTCCTGTCAACAGCGATAAAATTCAAATAGAGGAAATAGCTGAGGTCAGTTACCTCAGGGCAACGCCGCGATGCAGACAAGGGGGTGGACGTGTGGAAATGAAAGTCACAGCCGCCTGGCAAGGAAAGCGGCACTTTGTCGCCAAGGGTGAGTCCGGGCATGAGGTTGCCATGGACGCCAAAGTGGAAGCAGGGGGCGAAAACAAAGGAAGCCGTCCGATGGAGTTGCTGCTCATGGGACTGGCGGGGTGCACCGGGATTGACGTGACAATGATTCTCGAAAAGATGCGCCAGCCGCTGGAGCGACTGACCATCGACGTGGTCGGTG
>CAZYAH010000213.1:0-4294 GCA_964645595.1 uncultured Alicyclobacillaceae bacterium
CTGCTGAATCAAAGGAGGCCGAATAGTTGGCGTCAGGACTGACGATTCCAGCAATTTTTTCACGTCCGCAATCTGCCTGCGGACGTCTTCCAGCGCGCTCGCCGAAGGGTCGTTCACACTCGCTCCGACGGTTGCCCGTGCCTGATCCTCGCGCGGAACGTCACCGCGCTCGGCGGAAGCAGAACGGGAAATACCCGACTCGGCGTTCCCGCCCCGGGCGTGGACGCGAACCGGTACGTCGTCGCCCGTCGCCGCCAAGACTTCCAGCCGCTTGTACCGCCACAGCCCCATCCATTTTTTGAGCGTGATTCTCTTGCTGCTCAAGATCACGGCGTCTTTCCCCAGTTCCTTGCGGATCAGGAGAACCGCTTCTGGCATGTCCTTGACGATATAGCGCCGGATCATCATCAGAGGTTCACCACCCCTCCACTCTCTATGTCAATTGATGGATCAAGCTCGTTGTAAGACAGCACGACCAAGTCCGGCAGGGATCTCGACAGCCACCTGCGAACCGGCAAGCGCAGCTGCGGATGCGTGAGCAGGATAGGCGTCTTTCCGAGCGCCGTCAGCTTGTTCGACTCCTCTCGCAATCGCCGGTATATCTGCTGTGAAACGGCGGGATCGAGGTGGATGAACATGCTGTTGTCATGCTGAACCAATGCGCCCTGCAACTTCTCTTCGACCGTGGGGGCAAACGTGATCACAGACAGCGGTTGCCCCGGAACCTTGAACTGGTGGCAAATCTGCCGGGCCAGCGCCTGGCGAACGTATTCGGTCAGAATGTCCGGATCTTTCGTCTGCTTTCCATAATCCCCGAGCGTCTCGAGAATCGTTCCCAGATCCCGGATGGAGATCCGTTCTTGCAACAGGTTCGCCAAGACACGCTGCACCTGGCCAACGGAGAGTGTGCCGGGAACCACGTCGTCGACCGTGGCCGGAGCGGCTTCCCGCAGGTGATCCAGCAGCGCCTTGGTGTCCTCTCGGCTCAGCAACTCGTGGGCGTGGCGCTTCAAGACTTCCGTCAAGTGAGTCGCCACAACGGACGCTGGATCTACGACCGTATATCCAGCCGCCTCAGCGCGCAACTTCATGTCCCCGGTCACCCACAGCGCTGGTAATCCAAAGGCAGGTTCCGTGGTGGGAATCCCCGTCACCGCCGGGTCTTCCGGTCCCGGGCTCATTGCCAGCCAATGTCCAATCATTACTTCGCCAGTGGCCACCTCAACTCCTCGTATCTTGATGGCGTATTCTGTCGGTTTTAATTGAATGTTGTCGCGCAGCCGGATCATCGGCACCACCATGCCAAGCTCAAGCGCCAACTGCCGCCGGATCATGACAATCCGATCCAACAGATCTCCGCCCTGCTTGCTGTCGACAATGGGAATGAGTCCATAGCCAAATTCAAACTCCACAGGCTCAACCCGGATGAGGGACAAGACGCTCTCGGGCTTCTTGGTCTCTTCCTTTTGCGTTCGCACGGCCTGTTCCGCTTCCTTCGCCTGGGCCTTCTCCGCAGCCTTTTGCACGCGCCACCCGCCGTATGCTGCCAGAAGCGCAATTGGCGCGGTGGGGAGGATGCCAATCGGCGTCAGCAAGCCGAGCAGAAAAATTGCACCAGCCACGATGTAGAGAGTGCGCGGATAGGAAAATACTTGCCGAACGACGTCCGCCCCTAGGTTGGACTCGGATGCTGCGCGGGTCACCATGAGTCCAGTGGCCGTCGACAGCAAGAGAGCCGGCAACTGGCTCACCAACCCGTCGCCGACCGACAGGATGGTGAAGGTCTGCGCGGCCGTCTGCCAGGACATGCCCTGGATTGCCATGCCGATGATGAATCCACCGACAATGTTGATGCCGACAATCAGCATGGATGCGATGGCATCGCCTTTGACGAACTTCGACGCACCGTCCATGGCACCGTAAAAGTCGGCCTCGCGCTCGATGGCTTGCCGCCGCGCCCGCGCCTCCGCTTCGGTGATGAGACCTGCATTCAGGTCTGCGTCAATTGCAATCTGCTTTCCAGGCATGGCGTCCAACGTGAACCGTGCAGCGACCTCCGCCACGCGTTCTGCGCCTTTCGTAATGACGATAAACTGAATGACCACCAAAATGAGGAAAATGATAAATCCCACAACCGGACTGCTGCCGACCACAAAGCTCCCGAAGGTGTGAATCACCGTTCCGGCCTCGCCCTTCGTCAGGATCAGGCGAGTCGAGGAGACGTTGAGCGCCAGTCGGTAGAGAGTCGTAATTAACAACAGCGAAGGAAAGACCGAGAACTGCAGGGGCTCGCTCGTGTTCATGGCGACCATGAGAACGGTCATGGACACAAACAGGTTGATGACCAAAAGGACGTCGAGCAGCGTGGTGTTGAGGGGAATGATCATCATCACCACAATCCCCAGCACCGCCAGCATGACGATGAGATCCGAGCGTTTCATCGGCCCACCCCTTCCTGTTTCAAGCGATAGACATACGCTAATACCTCAGCGACCGCCTGGTATAGCTCCACCGGAATAACCTGGCCAACGTCCACCGTCCGGTAGAGGGACTGTGCCAATGGCCGGTTTTCAACACAAGGCACGCGGTGTTGCTCGGCAATCTTGCGAATCCGCCACGCAACCTCGTCGGCTCCTTTCGCCACCACCATCGGAGCGCTCATTTCAGAAGCGCTGTAGCGCAGCGCCACTGCGAAGTGCGTTGGGTTTGTAATAACGACGTCCGCCTTTGGGACCTCCTGCATCATGCGGCGCATCGCCAGCGCTCGCCCGCGCTGGCGAATGCGCGATTTGATCTGCGGGTCCCCTTCCTGGCGCTTGAATTCTTCCTTTATTTCTTCACGAGACATACGAATGCTTTTCTCATACTCATACCTTTGAAACAGATAGTCGAGCACCGCCAGGATGAGCAGTGCAACGCCGATTTGAATTGCGAGTTGAAATACCATTCCGCCGACCACGGACGGCAGCGAAGCGACATCCGTCCGCACCAGCGGATCGAGCTGTTGGGCCAATTTGTTCGTCGCGAGATACGCGATGACGCCGACCGTCCCAAGCTTTAGAGCCGACTTTACTGCCTCCGCGAGGGTACGCAGGGACAAGATCCGCTTCAACCCTGCAATCGGTTGGATCCGCTGCAAATTGGGGACGAGGTTGCGCGGCACAAACACAGGCCCCACCTGGGCGAAAGCCACCGCCAGGCCGACCGCAAGGGCGACGCCCACAATCGGCGCCAGCATCCGCAGGAATTGCCAGGTTGACTGGATGGCGAGTCCCTGCAGGTCCTCTGGTGTCAGGTCCCGGCTGTTCAAGTTGCTTAGCTGACTCTGCAACATCCCGGTCCAGCTTTCCCAGATGTGCGGGCCGAACCATTTCAGAGCAAGCAAGACTGCAAGGAGCGCAACCGCGGAGGTCAGGTCCGGGCTTTTCGGAATGTTTCCCTGCTTGCGGGCTTCCCGACGCCGCTGGGGGGTCGCCCGTTCCGTCTTCTCCCCGGCAAACCGCTGAAGCTGTAACTGGAGCAACGGCTACCCTCCTAACCACCGCAGGACGGCGTCCATCTGGGTGAAAAGAGTTCGGAACACGATGCCGAACAGGTACACAACGCCGGGCATTACAGCCGCGAAGGCCGTCAACCCAACGAACAATTTGGCTGGCTGACCGACGACGAATACGTTCATTTGCGGCACTGCGCGGGACAGAAACGCAAATGTGACATCCGACAAGAGCAGGGCCACGAGCAATGGAGCGCCTACCTGGATGCCGAGGGACATCGTCAATGTCAACAAGTGCGCCAACGTCTCCCATCCCGACAAAGGGGGCGTAAACGCGCCCAACCGCACGTAGTCGTAGGAGTGAATGAGCGCCAGCAACAGTCCGTCCAAGCCGTTGAGCCCGAGAAAATACAGAGTAAAAAGGATGGACAGGAACGAATTGGACAAGCCAGTCGCTTGGGCGGCAGCGGGATCGAACAACGTGGCCGAACTGAACCCAATCTGAAGGTCAAACACTTGACCCGCCACCGACATGGCTGAGAACACCAGCGTCGCCAGAAACCCGAGCAACGCGCCGATGACCGTTTCCTTAAGCGCCAAGGCGACGTACCTGTCCGGTGCGGCCAATGGATCCGGCACGGACTGGGTGGCCACTGTCGGACTCAAGCACAGGGCGACAAACGCCGCTAGCCCGAGCTTTGCCCAGATGGGCCAGACCCTTACCGAGAAGACCGGAGAGACCGCTATAAACGCGACCACTCGCAACAGGACCAACAAATACGCGGCGTAGTGGTTCACTGC
>CAZYAH010000214.1:0-4292 GCA_964645595.1 uncultured Alicyclobacillaceae bacterium
CGGCCGCGTGCCGACCTGGCCGCCCTACATCGGGCGCGTCGCCGGACCGATGACCCGCTGCGTGGCCGACAGCGCCGCGTTGATGAACCTGCTCTCGAAACCCGATGCGCGCGACTTCATGAGCCTGCCTTTTCAGGAAATTGATTTCGTGAAAGGGATAGAGACAAATTCCGGGCAAAATCTCAAAAACTTCCGCATCGGCTTCCTGCCCGAGATGAAAGTCGGATTGCCCGTGCATCCAGAAGTCGCCGCGGCCGCCGCCGCCGCGGCCAAGGCGCTGCAGGCCGCCGGCGCCAACGTGGAAGAGATGCCGTCCTTTCTCACCGCGGACCTGCTCGACGGCATGTCGCGCTTTTTCGAGGCGCGCTCGTACAACGAATACGTGCAGATGCCGCCCGCGAAGCAGGCCAAGGTGCTGCCCTTCATCGTCGAGTGGTGCACCTGGCGCGCGAAGAACTTCAGCGGGCGCGACGTCATGGCCGCCTACGGCAGCTACGTCGCCTTGCGCGAAACGACGAACAAGGCCTGCGAACCGTACGACTTCGTACTCTCGCCCACCTCGCCGATCCTGCCCTACGAGGCCGAACTGCCCTGCCCCGGCAACGATCCGCACAACGCCCTGCCGCACATCGCCTTCACCGTGCCGTACAACATGTCCGAGCAGCCCGCCGCCTCGCTCAACTGGACCTTCAGCAAGGATGGCCTGCCGATCGGCATCCAGATCATTGGCAAGCGCTTTGACGACCTGGGCGTACTGCGGCTGTCGCGGGCGCTGGAGCAACTGCGGCCGAAGCAACTCCCTTGGCCCACGAATTAATGCCTAAATGAAACTCTGGATCGCAGCATTCTTTGCCACCGAAACGAGCCAGCGCGTTGGCGAGTACGCCTTCCTCGTGCGCGCCCGCGACGTGAGCGATTGCGCCTTTGTCGCCGAGGAGCACGTCAGATTTCATCCGAGCCTTGTTTCGCCGGAATATGGAATCGCGGTCTGCGCCATCATCGACCTTCAGCAGGAAGCCGCCGGTTCCGACCCAAAGGTCCTGTACGGTCCTTTCAGGGACTTCGGCACAACCGACGAAAGCCAGACCTACTGGCGGCGCGACGAGGGCGATGGCTTCTGGGTCGACATGACTGCTCGGCGCCACCGGGACTTCTTCGATTGCATTTATGACGATTCCCGGGGCAATGCCGTTTGGTCAGACAAGCGCGGCCCGCAGTTGCGCGGAGACTGACTAGTTAGTTGTATTCCTACAGTTCGGCGATCAGTTCCGCGACGATCCGAACGCCTTCCGCATCTTCTGGACCAAATACCAACTCATGGAATCCCGTCACGTCGCTGTCGGGTCGTAGCCGGATTTCCAGATGTCGCCATGAGCCATCATCTCTGTGCTCCTTCTTGCTGTGGTACAGCTTGACGGTGTACGAGCCGCCTGTGTCTGGGTCGTGAATGTTCCGGTGTTGTGCCACCACTACCTTGCCGTTTCGCGTGCCGGTTGGATCGCTTTGAAAGAGGCACCAAGCCCCATTCGAAATGCGGCGATTCATTGACTCTCCGATAACTTGCGCAATAAACAAGCCCTTTCGTGGTCGAAAGGACCTCGGGAGAATCGCCCATTCGTCATGGTCGAGGCTATTGAACTGCGTTCCGCCGAAAGCGCCTGCGGCAAACTTCATATCTACGAGCGGCACGGCATTGACGTAGGGCCTGGCTTTTTTGCGCTCTACACGCTTGAACGGCAGAACGACGCTGGCGTCTTCCTTTCTTTGAACACCAACTGAGGCGTCGGCGCGCACTTCAGCCGATTTTGCAGAATGCCCTTTCGCAAGTCGAGATTTGAAATACGCAGCCGTTTCGAGATCCGTGCAGAAGACGTAGCAACCCTTCATACCTCTCGTCATTAAAGTTCGATACGTATTCTTAATAATCAAATCCGCCTCTTTCGCCGCTTCATCCGGATCTTCTGCGAACCATTTTTTGTAACCCGACAAAGACTTGTCGGTTCTCGCTCGACGATTTGGAACGGTCACAACTTTTCCGTTTCGGACAACCAAATCAGGCCCGACGATAACGCCAATATAGTCAACCTCCAGTCCTTGGCTAGTGTGAATGCAGCCAATTTCATTCACGGACGTCGGCGCGATGATCCACAGACTTCCGTCTTTGGAAAGATTCCATCGCATCGAAAAATCGTGTTCGGGAATTACTACGTCATACTCCGTCGCCCTCTTCTTGCTAATCCAATTCCAGCAATATCCAGCAACCATACGGGCCTTGTTGTTAGCCTGGTTCGCCTCTTTGATCATTGCTCGCAGAACAGTGGGTGAATCCACGATGCGGAAATCAAAGGAAGATGAATCGAATGTGTAGTTGGCAGTCGTGTGGATGCCCAACGCATCATCGAGCCATGAAAGAAATCCATCGGAGCCATTGCATCGGAACTGCGAAGCCAGCTTTGCTGTGGATACATTGGCGTTCAGGTTCGCGGCCCATTCCTCGATTGTCGCTCTCCGGCCAATGTCCTTCAGCGTCACGCGCTGATCCTCGTCAATAAAGAAAATCGTGCACTTTGCGGACGAGATGATCTCCTTGATCTGGTTTTCGCCAAGGTTGCCGTACAAGCCAGACTTTTCATTCAACCGATGAGCCTCATCAACAATCAGCACGTCGAAGGCACCGGCCTCTGTATCGGAAAAAACGCCAGATCCGGAGAAGAGATTCGAGATCTCCGTGCGCCGCATAACACCAGTAAGCTTGCTCTCGTAGACATATCGTGGGGCTGCATTCTTGGATACATAGCGGCCTACCAAGCCAAGTTTTGAAGTAGCGACAAGAAGATTGATTGCGACAACGGATTTACCGGTACCAGGCCCGCCTTCGATCACCATCACGGTCTTCGCTTCCGAGGAAGCACGCTTGACCAACGCTAGAGCGTTTTCGTAGACAATTTTCTGATCGTCAATCAGCACGAACTCCTGATTGCCCTTCATCATTCGCGCTAAGCTGTCTACCAGCGTCTTGGACGGTCGTATCCTCCCGTTCTCAATCTGATAGATGGCGTTCGTACTGTCGCCGTATCGCACGTGCTTTTTTATGAAATCCCTAAGCTTGATCCGCTCAGCGTCGCCCTTCATGAAGAGAGGAGCTTTATCCACATAGTGCTTATAGAAGCTATGGGTCAATTCACCGCCGGCCCCATAGTTGTGGAGGTAGGCACAGGGCTGAAGCAGCATGCCCTTGCCGTATACGGCCTCATTGAAGCTCTGCAGCAGCATCGCGTAGGACCACGCTTGATATGAGGGGTGGGGGGTCTCCTGCTCGGAGCCTGAAAAACGTGCAATCACGACCGCGTCCTTATCGGTTCGTTGTGCCTCAGACCAGCGCTTCAACTCGACGATAACTACGCTGGTAGCTTTGCGCTCATTGAGGCCACACAGAATGAAATCCACTCGATTATTGGAGCTAGGAATCCCGTACTCAATTGCCACCCCCGAGTCGCCTGGAATTTCTTCGTCGTTCAGCACTTTGGCCATATAGACGAGAGACTCCTTCCACGATGCAACCTCGGAAGGGCTTACTCGCTTTCCGGTACGCGCTTTGAACTCGGCGCGGACGACCTCGTGGATGTCTCTCTCGAAAGCGTCCTTCAAGAACTTCGCTTTAGTAGCCTGATAGACGATCACCCGTCGACTCCGTCCCGAGAGGAATCGCGCCGCGCGGCGCGCTTAGCGTCTTGATCGCCTGGCCAGTGCAGTTCAGGCATCCCTTCCCCTATTTGCGCCAGAAGATTGGCGCATACTTTACATTTAGGCCAATAAATAGTATATTACTTCATATACTTATAAACTTATGCGCCAATAAACTAGACAATTATGCCAAAAAAACTAGCTTCCGATCTGCTCGACCATTTAGAAGCCGAAGTCAGACGGCATCCTGACGGCGTGGCTGTCGCCCACATGGTGCAGCTCTTCGAGCAACAAGCAAGCAGACGATCACTAACCCGCCTGCTCGACCGGCTCGTCCGGCGAAAGCGTATCCGCGTGGAAGGCGAAAAGCGCGGAACCCGCTATTTCCCCGCATCGTCCGTCCAAGCAGAGGCCCAAGCAACCCTCCCCGCTCTGGCCGCGAAAGCCGAGGGTGAAGTCTACGTCCCATTAACCGGCGACGCCCTAACGCTGCGCGAGTGGGTGCGCCGCCCGCTCACGCTGCGTCGCCCGGTCGGCTACGACCGCAAGCTGCTGGACGACTATCGCCCAAACGAGACGTTCTATCTGAACGATGCCGACTGGCGCGC
>CAZYAH010000215.1:0-4284 GCA_964645595.1 uncultured Alicyclobacillaceae bacterium
CGACAAAAGAGGCAGAGTCCCATGGATAGGGAGGAGGTAACGGACGGTTAGGACATAAGCGAGTCCGGGGTTACCAAAAAGCCTGGTGGACATCATCGACCAGGCTACCGGAATGAAGTTTGGTTTCGCGCGCGAGTGGAAGCAGATTGCGCAGTGTCCCTCGGCTGTGCTACTGTCAGGCAGGGAGGGATGCACTCTGCATTGGAAGGTTTATGCAGTGGTCATAGGCCTACTGTCGTTTTGGGGATACTTCGATACCGGATTTCCTCGCATCTGGGATTTGATTGACTATCTCGTATTTCTCATTATGTACGCCGGACTCGTTTCATTCAGCTGGAACCAGGTATTGTTTCACCGTCGATTTTGGCAACTGTTTTTTCCGGTTATGGTGCTGTGGAATATCGCATACATGTTTTTCATTTCAGGGCCCTCCCCGCAGGATGTGGAAGGTTCCTCGCAGTTTGTCGCCGTGAACATTGTCTCGGTGATCTTTGTCTTGCTGATTTCCTTGCCGATGTTTATCGCGCTGTTTCTTTACGCGTACAAGCGATACGATTTGTGGAAGTGACGGAGATGCCTGCTGGGAGCGCCGGCGGCGCTCCCAGGGCTGGATTACGCGTTCTGCGGCAAGCTTATGTGCCACAAAAACCGACTCACACCGGAAGCCGATGCATGCGACTGGAGTCCCGAACCGCGTCCATGACCGACTGTACATATGCTGCATCCGCCAGCGTCGGCAGGTCTGACACAGCCTCGCCAGCCAGTGCATCGGCCAACGCATCGTACAACTTCCACTGTGGATGCACGAAACCGCGAATCTTTTCGTCAAACGCTGCGGCGTCCATCTGTTTCGGAAGTTCGACGGATTCGAACGGACCGTTCTTTTGCCGACAAATCCTTAGTTCCTGGCCATCAAATACAAGTGTGCCTTCTGTGCCGTAAATCTCAATCAAGGTCGGCAATCCCGCGAATGCCAGCGCAAATTGGACGGTGCAGGTGCCACCGCCTGCGAATTCTCCGTGGAAGTAAAAACTGTCATCGGCATCGCACGCCTCCAGTCGGCCTCCGCGTTTCCGCGTAAACACGTGCGCCTCTGTGTGCCCCTGAACCCACTTCAAGGAACCAAACCAAAAGTTCAGCGAGTCAATCACGTGCGATCCGATGGCGCCAAGGAAACCGCCACCGCTTGCCGACTGCCACAGCCACGTGTTCTCACGGTCCCGGATTTCCGGCCAAAACGCCCAGCTTTCCCGCCAGTGCACGTGCAATACGTCGCCGATGGCGCCGGCTTGGAGGAGTTCCTTTATCTTTTGGCGCTCGGGCAGGAAGCGCCACTCGAAGTTCATCGCGGCTACTTTCCCGCTCTGCTGTGCGGCGTCCAGCATTGCGCGAGCTTGGCTCAGGCTTAGCGCAGGCGGTTTTTCACAGAGGACGTGCCGGCCGGTCGACAACGCCTCCAGCGTCATTTCCATGTGATGCGCCGGGTTTGACGCAACCACCACCACATCCAACTCTTCTTTACTTAGCATCTCCCGCCAGTCGTCGTAGCCACGCGGAATCGACAGCTCCGCTGCCACCTTGGAGCCGTTGTTTCGATGCACACCAGCGATGGCTGCGACTTCAAATTTGGGATGCGCCTGCAGCACTGGGGCGTGCACGCGGGCGCCAAAACCCGTACCGATGATTCCTACCTTAAGGGTCAAGGAACGTCTCTCCTTTCGTCTTTATCCTCGGTGTGGTAAGGTGTTGTGTGCTTGGATGTGCCGGTTTCGGCCAAGCTACAAAGAGACGCGACTGCGAATTGGGAGGTTCGCCAAAGTTGTTGGAGTTCTCCATTGGTCCCGCCGAGGCGGGCAAAAAGGTATTGCGCTATGTACGCCAATTGTTGCCGGGTGTCCCGCTGTCCGGCATTCACAAGATAGTCCGCACAGGCCGTGTGAAACGAAACGGGAAACGGGCCAAGGCAGATGACGTGCTGGTCGAAGGTGACGTGATCCGTTTGTACATGGCGGAAGAGGACTTCGCCCAGGTCAGCAAGTCGCCGAAAAAGTTCCACGGTGTTTCCCGCGCCATCGACGTGGTTTACGAGGACGACGACATCCTGATTGTCAACAAACCACTGGGGCTGCTGACACACGGTGCGCAGGGAGAACACAAGGAGACGCTGGCGAACCGGGTTCTCGCCTACCTTCACGACAAAGGCGAGTTGCACAGCCAAGTGTTCACGCCATCCCCGGTGAATCGGCTCGACAGGAACACGAGCGGACTGGTTGTGTTCGGGAAGACGCATGAGGCCACCCGAATGCTGGCCGAACAGTGGAAAGACCACAAGATTCGCAAATGGTACCTCGCGGTCGTCAAAGGGCGACCCGGCGAACAGGGCGAAATCGACGCTCAGCTCATCCGCGACGAACAGCGCAATGTGACACAGGTTGCGGAGGAAGGCAAACCAGCGCGCACTCTCTACGAACGACGGGCTACGACCGGGCGTACCAGTGTCGTCAAAGTGGAACTCGTGAGTGGCCGAACCCACCAGATTCGAGCGCACTTCGCTCACATCGGTCATCCCTTGTGGAACGACGTCAAATACGGCGGCCGCTCCAAAAGTGGCGAGCGCCATCAGTGGCTGCACGCGGCCTGGCTCTCGTTCCCCGACGGCCGAGTGTTTCACGCTCCGCTTCCGGAAGCGTTCCGGCGGACGTTGCTTCAACTCGGCTACACCAAGTCGGACATCGAAGCAATCGAGCGCTTCTAGGTACGACAGCGTCGGCGTGTGGACTTAGCTCACCTTGAGTTGGGAGCGAATTGCCTCGGGAACCCGCACCTTCTGGTGGGTCCCGGGGTCCACCGTGACAATGACGAACTCCGCGTCGAGCACCAGCTCGTCCCGCTGGTTGTATATCCACTGTTTCATTTTGAAGCTCGTGTTGCCCACCTCGGTCAACTGCGTCTGGATGCGCAACCTGTCATTCTGCACGGCTTCCCGGCGGTAGTTGGCGCTTACGTGGACGACTACGGTCACCGCTCCCAGACCCTTCAGCGTGTCGTAGTCAAGCCCATGCTGTTCATACCAGTCCTCGCGACCCCACTCCAGGTACTCCAGAAACTTCGCGTTGTTCACGTGCCCGTTGACGTCAATCTCGGTGCTGCGCACAACGATTTCAATTTCGGACAACATGATCTTGCTGTCTCCCTCCTCCCACTACGGGTGTTGTCGTCCCCGTTCACAGAATACCACAGAAATTGTGGCCATTCGCTCGAATGAGACACGCACGGTGCACATAGGTGTAAGTGTGAGGCGCGTGCGGCTCGGGCGTTCGACCCTAATCTGGCCCAGTGCTTCGGTGATGCGTTGCGGGCAGGTTCCTACTGGACCTACTACCACTTGACCGATGATGTTCGCGCTTTTCGAGAAGGACCTTTTGCGTCGTTTGCAGAAGCGAGGAGGGTAGCGAAGGAAGTCGATCAGGAATTGTTTCCGGTGGATCTGTGGATTGAGTGCGGAAGTGAAGCTGTCTGGAAGAAAAGCCGGCAGTGCTTTGCCCGCAGCCTGTAACCGAATCACTGCTCACGACAACGGAGGCAGGTATCCCCTGCCTCTTTGTCTGTTTAGCGCAATGATGCGGTAACAAATACTCTTGGAAAGTTGCGTAAAGATCAGCGACAATCAACTTAGATTTGAGATGCGGATTCGTTTGTTCAGTGGGGAGGCATGGCACATGGAGAAGCGTACGATACGAGCGCCGCGCGGCACGGAGTTGACGTGCAAGGGCTGGGAACAGGAAGCTGCAATACGAATGTTGATGAACAACCTGGACCCTGACGTAGCGGAGCGCCCGGAAGACCTTGTAGTCTACGGCGGCAGCGGCAAGGCTGCACGAAACTGGGACGCATACGACGCAATTGTCCGTACACTGAAAACCCTGGAGAACGACGAGACACTTCTGGTCCAGAGCGGGAAGCCGGTCGGCGTGTTCAAAACGCATGAAGATGCGCCGCGCGTGCTGATTTCCAACGCGATGCTGGTGCCGGCGTGGGCGACCTGGGAGAAGTTTCGCGAGTATGAGCAAATGGGTCTGACGATGTACGGTCAGATGACGGCGGGTTCGTGGATCTACATCGGATCGCAAGGAATTCTGCAAGGAACCTACGAGACATTCGCGGAAGCGGCAAACCAGCACGCGAGCGGATCTCTCAAAGGGAAACTGGTACTGACGGCGGGACTCGGCGGCATGGGCGGCGCGCAGCCGCTGGCCGTGACCATGAACGGCGGCGTGGTGATTG
>CAZYAH010000216.1:0-4246 GCA_964645595.1 uncultured Alicyclobacillaceae bacterium
CGTTGGCCACGGCGCAAACCGCCATCACCTGCTGGATAGGGGTCACCGACACCCCCTGGCCAAACGCCGTGGTGGCGAGTTCCAGTGGGCCGACTCGCGAGAGGTTGAACAAGATCCCGTTTCCTTCCCCCGGCAAGTCAATTCCGGTCTTTGATCCAAATCCGAATTTCTTGATGTAGGAAAACAGCGTCGACTTGCCCAAGCGCTCCCCGAGCGCAATAAATCCCGGGTTGCAGGAGTTCTCCACAACGTTGAGGTACGACTGGGAACCGTGCCCGCCGGCTTTCCAACACCGCACCTTGCGCCCTGCCACCTCGTAGTAGCCTGGGTCGTAAAAGCGGTCAGTCAGAGTGACCTTGTGTTCTTCCAAGGCTGCGGACAGAGTGACAATTTTAAACGTAGATCCCGGTTCAAACGTCTGCCAGATGGCCAAGTTGCGGTTATACGTGGATTGCGGGTAATCCTTCCAGTGCGTCGGATCAAAACTCGGGTAGTTGGCCATGGCCAGGATGTTCCCGGTCTTGGGGTCGGCGACAATGGCGGTCACCCCATCTGGATGATACTCGACAACCGCCCGTTCGATTTCCCGTTCGACGAACTGCTGGATCTGAGAGTCAATGGTCAATTCAATGTCTTTCCCGTTGATCGGCGGCACGTAGTGTTCGCCGATGCCAGGCATTCGCTCGCCATTCGCCTTCGCGTAAAAGGTGATGTAGCCTGGCTTGCCCGCAAGCACGTCGTCGTACTTTAGTTCCAGTCCCGTGATTCCTTGATTATCCGTACCGGTTATGCCGAGCACCTGCGCAGCCAAGGTGTTGTAGGGGTACGCTCGTTTCCCCTGCTCGGAGATGAAGATCCCCGGCAGGCCCAATGCCCGCACCTGTTCGGCCTGTTGTTCCGTCACGCGCTTGGCCGACGGGGCGATGTAGACCATGATTTCTCGCTTCTTTAGCAGCGCAAGGATTTTGCTCTCCGGCATGTTTAAAATCTTGGCCAGTTTCGCAGCCGTGCCTTCTTTGTCCTTGACCTGCGCCGGAATGGCGATGATGGTCGGCGCGCTGGCGGTATAGACGAGTGCTCGTCCTTTCGCATCGAGGATGGAACCCCTCGTGCCTTGCACCGGAACGCTCCGCCCCCAGGAGGCGTCCGCCATATCCTTAAGCCACGGCGCCCAGACGGTTTGTATATAGGCCAACCGGGCCACCAGGCCGCCGATGGCCGCCAGCAGGCAAAGCAGCAAGATAACAAACCTGCGGCGCATCGTTTTCCGCGTCACTCGCACTTCGCGTCGCCCCCATGCCAGAGTTCTAGACTCATCCTATGCGGACAATCCTGGACATAGAAGCGCTTCGCGACGTATCACTCAATGCGACGAGTTGCTCGCGGGCGCAGCGTTCCCTTGGTTGGCCAGCGCCAGCTCCACGGGGTCCTCCGGAGGAGCAAATTCGACTACCACAGTTTGCCCACTGTGAACCGGCTGACCAGGCAGAATGGATTGTGAAACGGCAAATCCGTACCCCTTCGGCTGCATGTTCACGCCAAGGGCAGCCAGGATATTGCCCGCTTCGCGCATGGAAGTCCCTATCAGGTTCGGCATCGTGGCCGCTTCGCTGTTGTTCCCGGGCGCCCACAGGTACATGCGGGATCCCTTGGCGACCTCGACGCCCGCTTGCGGCCACTGACTTTTCACAGTTCGTCCCTGGCCTACGACATCGGCAGTCAACCCAAGCTGTGCAAGGGTCGCTTTGGCGGCAGCGACGTCATCGCCAGTCAAGTTCGGAGTCTGCACGTACCTGGTAGTCGGCTTGACGCTGGCGTTGTGGACACTTCCCTTGTTGGTCGCGCCGCTCGACGTCTTGGGCGGAATATGCGCGTATTGCAGACACTGCTGCAGGATGTCCCGCGCAGCCGGAGTCGCAATGGTGCTGCCCCACTGGTTCCAAACCTCCGTTTTCGGCCAGTTCAGCGTCACGTACACTTCAAATTTCGGGTCTTCCGCCGGAGCGTAGCCGATAAACGAAACGTTGAACCGGTCCGCGTAGTAAGCGGACGTCTGCGGGTTGACGATGTTCGCCGTACCGGTCTTGCCGGCAACGTCGTAGCCCGGAATCTTCCCCTTGTCGTCAATCCCCACCGACACGTCCCGCACTAGGGTATCGTTCACCTGTGCGAGTACGTCTTTCGGTGCAACCTGCGGATTGACAACCACTGGATTAAACGACTTGATCACTTTGCCGGTGTCTGGGTCCACAACCGCCTTGACCAAATGCGGTCGAATCAGTTTTCCTCCATTGGCAATGGCTCCGTACGCCTGAACCAGTTGAATGGGGGTAACCGCGATACCCTGTCCAAAACCGGACGTTGCAAGCTGCACTTGGCCGCGGCTTTCCGGCGGGAAGACAATCGAGTTGGCTTCCGCTGGCAGATCAATGCCGGTCTTGTCCAGAAACCCGAACGCCTTCATGTATTTCAGCAAATTGTCCCAGTGGAGCTTGAGGGCGACTGTTGCAAAGCCGACGTTGCTCGACTCTTCCAACGCCTGCCGAAAGGTAATTCGGCCCCAGCCGACGCGGTTCCAGTCGCTGATGCTGTGTCCCTGCACAGTCATGTTCCCGGATTCGAACGTGTCGTCGAGAGAGATTACTCGCGTGGCCAGACCTGCAACCAAGGTCAGCGCCTTGAACGTAGAACCCGGTTCAAACGCCTCGTTGACTGCCCAGTTGCTGGACAGAGCCGCAGGCGAGGCTTCCCAATACTGGTTGGGGTTGAACGTAGGTCGACTGGCCATCGCCAGGATTTCTCCTGTATTGGGATCCGTCACGACAATGGCTGCGTGTTCTGGGTGGTACTTGTTTACCAACTCGTCCATCTTCGTCTCGACAATGCCTTGAATCGTCTGATCTATGGTCAGCTGCACGTCTTTGCCCGGCTCGGCAGGTTCGTCTACATGCATCGTGGTCTGCAGCGGGAAGCCCCAGTTGTCGCGCGTGTACGAGATCTTGCCGTTTTTTCCGGACAGAATGTCGTTGTACTCGGCCTCCAGGCCCGCGACCCCGACGCCGTCGTGCGTGACGTAACCGAGCGTGTTCGCTGCGAACTGTCCGTATGGATACACTCGCTGTTCCGTCGGAGTAAATGTGACGTCCGATATGTGCTCCTTGCCTACCGCCGCAAGGATCTTCTGCTTGTCCGTTTCAAACACCGGGTCCGGCCAGCGCACCCAGTGCCGCTGTCCACGGCCGAGCAGATTTTCTATCTTGTCTGCTGGCTTTCCGAGGATTGGAGAGAGTTTCGCAGCCAGTTGGGGAATATCGTGGAAACTGTCAGTCTTAATGTCAAGCATAAACGCGGGGACGTCGTAGACGAGGCGGTTTCCGTGGCGGTCGAGAATAGCCCCGCGCGGCGCCAACAGTACTTCCGACGCGTTTTGGACCTTAGCCTCTTGATGCAGCAACTTGGGTCCGTACGCCGTCTGCACGTAGTGGATGCGCACCGCCACTGCGCCGAGCGCAATGACAACCAGAGCTTGCATAGCCAGCACTCGCTTGCGGTGACGACTGGGGCGGAGTTTTGGCGACTTTGGCATCGGGCGACGTCACCCCACTACTTCGTCGAGTCCGGGATTTGCACAGGATCTGCGTACTTCATGTGAAGACGGTTCAGCGCAATGTCGAGAATGCGGCTGGGACGCATCAACTGGTCCACCTGATTGGCCAACGACTGATTTTCCGCCTGCACCGTTTGAATTTGCGACTGCATTTTGTCGATGTTGTAGTTCAACTGGTCAATTTTTGCCCCCTGATTCGCGATAAACCACACCGTTCCCACGCACACCGCAAGGCATGTAAACACGGAAACCCGATCCCGCAGGGACAGGCGCTGCCGAACTTGCGGCTGTTTCCGCTCGTGTTGTTGCCCGCGAATGTGCACCTCGTTCTGTGCGCGTTGTTTCACTGCCAACATGGATACGTTCGCCTCCAGTTTGCGTTTTGAATCGATTCGATGATGCGCATCAAAGTTTCTCAAGTACGCGCAACTTCGCCGAGCGGCTGCGCGGGTTGTTCTCTAACTCACGGGCCGACGGCAGCACTGGCTTCTTCGTCACAAGCCTCGCCTTCGGCTGGTTGCCGCAGCGGCAGACCGGAAAATCAGGCGGACACGTGCATCCTTTCGCCCACTCCTGAAACGTCTGTTTGACAATCCGGTCTTCGAGCGAGTGAAACGAAATCACTGCCAATCGACCGCC
>CAZYAH010000217.1:0-4243 GCA_964645595.1 uncultured Alicyclobacillaceae bacterium
CCATGGTGGTTGCCGGGCTTCATTGGGCCAGTCCCTCCGCCACTCTGGATAAGAGTTGGAACGTTGCGTTTGCGGTTTTTTGTTGGCGTAAATATATCACCGGCAAGATCCGGTGTCAACGGGATTTGCAGAATTTTAAGAACCAACTATCAGGCTTGCGAATCGACGTTCGTCCTTCGCACCCTCCGCGCAGCCATCCAGCCAAGCCACACGGCAAGTACGACATACACCGCCAAGGCGAACGCGTCGCCGAGGTACGGGTTGTCCGGAAGCGGAACCTTCAAGGTGACCAGGCCGGCAATCAGGATTCCGACCAAGGACTCGCCCGCAATCAGTCCGGACGACAGGAGCACACCGCGTTCGGTCGCCACCTCGAGATCGCTCTCCGAGCGACTGCCACTCACTCGATCCGCTATCCAGCGCACCACGCCCCCGACAAACACTGGGACGCTGATGTGGACCGGCAGGTAGATGCCGACCGCCACCGGCAACGACTCGATTCCGAGCAGTTCAATCGCAATTGCGCTCGCCGCGCCGATGAAGATGAGGTCCCAGGGCATGTTGGCGTTCATGATTCCTTCCACAATCAACTTCATCAAGACCGCTTTGGGCGCCGGCAAGGCCTTGGAGCCAAATCCGTAGGCTTCGTTCAGCAACAGCAGCACCCAGCCAATGGTCACGCCCGAAGCCATGACGCCGAGCAGCATGGCCAACTGTTGCTTGCGCGGTGTCGCGCCGACGAGAAAGCCAGTCTTCAAGTCCTGCGAAATGTCGCCCGCAATCGCCAACGCCGTACAGATGATGGCGCCGACCACGAGCGAAACCACCATGCCGTTGAGGTCACGGTAACCGAACGCCCGGTACGCCGTGGCCACGATGAGCAAGGTCGCGATGGTCATGCCGGACACCGGATCGGACGAGGAACCCACAATGCCGACAATCCGCGACGACACGGTCACGAACAGAAATCCGACAATCAGAATGCCGAGCGCCCCAATCAAGCCAACGTTGAGTTCCGGCCAGAAGGCGATGAAGAACAGGATGGCGATGGCCACCGGAATGGTGATTTTGCTCGGCAAGTCCTGGTCAGTCCGCAGTGCGCGGTCGTAGTCGAAGCCGGTGGCGCCCGCCTCGCGGTAACTCGAGAACATACCGATCAACGACTTCCAAAGCGTGGGCAACGTGCGAATGAGGCTGATAATGCCTCCCGCCGCCACGGCGCCCGCGCCGATGTAGCGTATGTAGTTGTCCCAGATGTCCCACGCGTCCATGCCGGACAGTGGATGATCCGCCGGAGCAATCACTCCCGCGCCCTGGCCGAAAAACGCAATCATCGGGATGAGGACCAGCCACGCCAATACGCCGCCTGCTGCCATCAAACCGCCGATTCGCGGGCCGACGATGTATCCGACGCCAAGCAAAGACGGCAGCGTGTCCATGCCAATAACTCCTTGGCGCAGCCCGGCGACTTTGGTCTCAATCTCCGACGGAAACAGCTTCAGTGCGTCCATTAATGCCTTGAACAGGCCGCCGACACCAAGTCCCAGGAACACAAGCTTGGCACGCGCTCCACCTTGTTCCCCCGCGACCAACACGCGTGCGCACGCGGTTCCCTCCGGGTACGGCAGACGTCCGTGTTCCTTGACCACCAAAATCCGCCGCAGCGGAATCATGAACAGCACGCCGAGAAATCCGCCCGTGAGAACGATGAGCGAAATCTTGTACAAGCTCGGATTCGCGTGCCAGAGAAACAGCGCCGGCAACGTAAAAATAGCGCCCGACGCAAGCGCTTCACCGGCTGTGGTCATGGTCTGCACGATGTTGTTCTCCAGGATGGAGTTGCGCCGAAGCAGCCCTCGGATGATACCCATGGAAATGACAGCTGCCGGAATCGACGCGCTCACCGTCATCCCAATAATCAGGCCCAAGTAGGCGTTGGCTGCGCCGAAAACAATGGCCAGCACAATTCCGATAACTGCAGCCGTCAGCGTGAACTCCCGCGGACTCTCGTGCGGAGACACAAACGGCTGGTAATGTTCAGGGTCCTTCGCTTTGTTCATTGATGTGTTCCTCCCGAACCGTATTCTCTGTGAGTCGCCTTGGCACCGGGCCCGCCTGGTCCGTCCATGCTGCCTATTATAGCGTTGTCAGAACGGGTGGGAAATATGAAAATACGGGAATAACGGAACAATGGTGAAGTATCGCGCGGTCGCAGGGAAACGAATACGCCACGCCCTTGTTGCATGACATGCCGACTCTGTGGGGGATAATCACTGCTGTCATGGATGGTGCACGACGTTCAAGACAGAATGGAGGATGCTGCTGATGAACGCACAACGAGCACAGGAAATTGCCTCTTCACCCGTGATGGCCCACGTCACGTACAACGGTGTGCCCGTCTACATTCAGCGCGTAGATGCGCAAAACGAAACGGCAAGAATTTATCCGTTGGACCAACCCGAAAACGAACAGGACGTTCCGCTGAGCAGTCTAGTGGAGCACTAAATTGGAACGCTAAACTGGATCACCAAACTGAGGCGCTAATTTCGCTCAGTTCGGAATCAGACTTCGCAGAAAATCTGTGATCCGGTCTCTTAGTACAGGACCATGACCAGTCGCCAGGAACTCGGCATCATACCGCAACAGCAATTTGAGCCCCTGGACAAAATCGTCAAATCGATACTTTGAACGGTCTTCCGGGCTCTGTGACCATTCGAGTACAAACTGCACAGTTTTCGCCCGCAAGTCCCGGCCGAACGTAAGTATTCCTTCGGGCGGGAGTTTGTCACCGAAAAAGCAGAGATGGTCTCCACAAAACAGGCAGTGCGAAACTGGGTCAAAAACGGATATTGAACCGGCCGTGTGGTGACCAAGCAAAGAAACAGACAATCCATGCAGGTCGCCTACTTCGAAATCAAGCTTATGGAATTCCCCCTGCTGCCTGTCGGGTAGGCGACCTGCGTCGTGAACGTGAATCCATTTCTCGGCTTGTTCAAACAAGTGGCTTCCACCGACGTGATCCGGATGGCCATGAGTGGCGATGAACGACTTTACGCTGTTGGGATGAACCCCGATTTGAGATAATGCAGCTACCAACTCGCCGCTTTGTTCCGCCTTGCAGCCGTCTATCATGAGCACATGATCCGCTCGTTTGATGACGTAGCAGTTGTTGAATGAGTTCCACGATGGGTCCCAGATGGCAATCGCATAGACGCCGTCCGCAATTTCGTGTACCTCGTGTCCCATGATCCACACCTCAACACTGAAATCGTGCGTATTTCCTAATTCTACAAATCCCCTCTTCACATCCTGCAGAACAAATGCCGGTTGCAGGGGCCGATCAGTCGTAAATTTGCCTCCAGCCGTTCACAAAGTCTACAATTGGAACATGCTTGTTCGGCCGATCCGCTGAATGGTGGATTGTGCACTGGTTCGTGCCTGGAAAGCATATCTCCCGCAGCTGCGCGGAATTCCTGAACCGTGATAAACCGCAAAGGGGTTGGTTTGATGCAACCTATACACGCCATCATTCTGGCTGCAGGCCAGTCCTCCCGGTTGCGGCCACTGACGGACGACAAGCCGAAGTGTCTGTTGCCGATGGGGCCGAAGACGATTCTCGACTGGCAACTGGAAGCCTTACAAAGCATCGGCGTCCAGGACATTGTGATGGTGGTCGGATACCGCAAGGAAATGATTCAGGAACACATCGCGGCCACGTATCCCGAATTGAACGTGAAGTACATTGTCAATAACGACTACCTAAAGACGAATACGCTGTTCTCACTCAACCTGGCTCTGTTGGAATATCAGGGTGACTTCTATTACCTGAACGCGGACGTCGTGTTTGACGAGCAGATCTTGCAGCGGCTTGCGCCGCACAAGAACGGCGGCTACCTGGCGGTGGACCGCAAGCAGTGCCGGGAAGAGGAAGTCAAGGTGATTGTCTCGGGCAATCAAATCACCGAAATTGGCAAACACCTCAATCCCGACGTTTGCTACGGCGAATTCATTGGCGTGGCGAAATTCTCCGGCGAATTCGCCGAGCGGTTCCGCCAGACTGTCCACCGCGAGGCGGTCGCCGGCAACGAGATGAAGTTTTTCGAGCACGCGCTGGACCACATGGACGACAAGACCGGAATGACGGCGGTGGACATCACGGGACTGCCCTGTGTTGAGGTCGACTTCCCGGAAGACTACGAGTACGCCGTCAACGAGGTGTTGCGGACCTTCCGCACGGCAGACT
>CAZYAH010000218.1:0-4229 GCA_964645595.1 uncultured Alicyclobacillaceae bacterium
GTGGCGTACAGCGAATGGGTATGAACAATGGCCCCGATGTCCGGACGCTGCAAATAGATGGCCGTGTGCATCGGGGTTTCCGAAGACGCTTTCAGACGGCCGGAGACAACCGCTCGGGTGTGGACGTTCAGCAGTACAATGTCCTCCTCGGTCAACGTCTCGTACGGAACACCGCTCGGGGTAATCGCAATGGTGTCGGCGTCCACGCGCGCGCTGACGTTCCCGGACGTGCCGAGCGACAGTGCCGCTTGCGCCATGCGCCGAGCAATTTTTACGACTTGACTCACTACTGATTCCGCCACGTTCTCCCACCTCAGGTCTATGGTACAAGTCCCGTTGCAAAAAGGAAACCTCGCGCGGAACTTCATTCCTGCGCGAGGTCGTGATTGCACAATCTCCCGTCGCTGCGTATTTACGCGAGAGGGTCGACAGCGCCGGTGTAGTGCGGCCCCCAGTAGTACGGATTGTTCAAATCGGAGATGGTCACCCCGTGTGACGAGGTCGCCGAAATAAACTTTCCGTCTCCCAGGTAGATGCCGACGTGCGAATATGTGCCGCCGTTCGTATTGAAGAATACCAGATCCCCTGGCTTCAAGTTGGATTTGCTCACCGGCGTTCCGGCACTGTGCTGGGCGGCAGCCGTCCTCGGTAAAGAGATGCCGAAATGAGAGTAGACTGTGTAGACCAACCCAGAGCAGTCAAACCCAGCACTCGAAGTACCGCCCCAGTGGTACGGTGCTCCGACGAACTGCTTTGCGTAGGCCGCGACATCCGATCCGGTAACCCCAGGCTTCGCTGGCGCTGCTGCGCGTGGTGCAACGGAGTGGGTGGATGCGGCGGAGACACGCGCCTCGGCGTGAGATCTCTGCGCCCTGGACAAATCCAGCCACAGCGTACGGCCAGCGTAAATCTTACTTGGGTTCGCGAGGTGGTTCCAGCTCACAATGTCCGACACTTTCAAACCGTAAGTGTGCGCAATCTTCCACACGGATTCGCCTGGTTTTACCACATGAGGTGTCGCGAGGTGAATGGTCTGACCGGGGTGAAGCGTCGACTTGCTGGGGGTGTTGATTGCTTGAAGCACGGTGAATGGCTGATGCTTTGCCTGGGCAATCTTGTAGTAGGTATCGCCCGGCTTGACAACGTAGGTGCTCGCATTTGCGAACGCAGTGACGGACAGCGAAGACATGGCGAAGACACTGCCTGCCGCCATGGCAAGCCATTGTTTTTTATTCATCCACTACAATCCCTTCTAAGTCCTACGGAGTTAGCTGACGGGTTTGGGAAGAAGGTGCCCTACGCGCGGTGCGCGATTCACCCCAAGAAATTGCATCCCCCGTTCGCTTGCGCGATTCGGACATTTGATTTTCGTGTACGACCGCAATGGGACAAGCGGTACTGCCATGAGTGTAAAATGTCGACTAATTTGCCGCAATGCAAAATTGTTGACACGGTGGGAAATGCCTTCCAAACTCGCCCACAATTTATGATAATATCGCCTGTTTTCCAGATTCTGTGTATGATTGTCCACGCTTCAACCGCCGCCACAATACGGCACAACCCACGCCGTGCAGCACCGCCAGACACGGCATAATGGGGAATCGAAACCTGTCCCAAGCCGGGAAGAAGAAGAAAATCGCCGTGTTGTATACGACGTACAACACCGGAACCCACCACACTTGCTGCAACCGTACCGTTCTTCGCACAACCGCCGACAAGCCCAAACCAGCCAGAACCATCCATCCGTAGTAAATCACTGTGTTGACAACTTCCACAGCCAGTAGCTGTCCGGAAGACCATGCGGGTCGCAATTGACCAAACGTCACGCCGACGACGTTGGTGTCCTGCCAGTACAGAAAAAACCATTTCGCGAAACCGTGCACGATGAAAGAAAGTGGGTGATGCAGGATATAGAACAGCGCGACCTGCCTGCCCACCTTGTCCTGCACGTAGTCGTCTTGCTCGTACGGGAGCAGCGGATTGACCTTTGGATCCCAAGACCAATAGTACACGCCGTCCGCCTTGGTCCCTTGCCAGAGGTCTACTCCGCCGTTGGTTGAAACGAGGATGAAGTGATGCATGGTCATCCAGTTCCGCACGGTGAGGGGCATAATCCCAAGCAGGAGAGCAACTGTGAACACCGCTGTCACCAATAGGGTTTGGCCCCACGTCTTCCGAGCAACCCACCGTTCGTATGTAAGAACTACAATTGGAAACAACAGTGCGATGGGTCGGACCATACACGCGAATCCGAGGACCAGTCCGGACAGAGGCATCAACAGCCAGTACTTGCGCCTCGCGTACAGCGTGAACATCCAGAGACTCGCCATGAGCAGAAACGTATACAACTCCTCAGATCCGAGCACTGCATTCCACTCAATGTGACTCGGCAACAGGGTGTATCCTGCCGCCGCAACAAAAGCAATGCGGCGTGATTCCGTCGCGGCATAGGTCACGGCGTACACGAGCACAGCAATGCCAGTGCTCAGCAGGGCATTGGCAACAAGACCGACTCCCACCGAAGGCCCGAACAGGCGAAACAAAGTTGCCAGAAAGAACGGGTACCCCATCGGCCAGTACGCCGTGTAATGGCCGTTCCAGACGTATCCTTCGCCGTGCAGAATTTGCACCGCGTGGGTGTAGTACCACTGAAAATCGTACAGCTGCGGCGGGTGCACGAAGTAGAGCCACAGTCCTCGAATCACAAGATTTACCGCAACCAGCACGCTGAGCCATTGCCAATGCGACCACTGGCCCGTACTGTATGAAGGACATGGGATGACGGACAATTGCCTCACTGCTTTACCCCCTGTATCTGGACGCAAACCAGTCCTGCAAATACGTACAGAACTGGGCGGCGCACGCCGGGATAATGCTGTCTTTGCGCGTGGCGAGCGTAATCGTACGAGCGCCGAGTTTAGCGTCCTCCACCTGAATCACACGCAGCCGTCCCTCCGCCACGTCGTCCATCGCGGAAGATCTTGGCAAACAAGAAATGCCTACCCCGTGCTGCACCAAGCGACTGATGCTTTCCAAGCTGTCCGTCTCCATCGCTATGATGAGCGGCAAGTCTCGTTCCGCCGTGACGTCCGCCAACATTTTTCGAAGGCCAGAACCTTGTTTCATCAAGACAAACGGGTATTGCACTGCTTCCGCCAGCGTGACGCTGCCTCGCACGGCCAGTGGATGTGTCGGGGCCGCCACGAGCAACAGGTCGTCTTCGAGCAGCGGCGTGCCCAGCAATTCCCCATCGGCGTCGTGAAACGTGGTGACAATGCCGACATCCACTTCCCGCTGCAGCAAAGACGCCAGTATTTCTTTGGACGATCCGGTCCTTACATGAAACGTCACTCCCGGATGCTGCTCTCTGTATAGTGCGAGCAACGGCGGCAAAAGGTAGATGGAGGGTGTCAGCCCTGCTCCCAAGTAGACGTTGCCTACTTCCGGGTCTGTGAAGCCGTTCAATTCGTCGCGCATTTTTTCAGCAAGCGCCAGGTGCCTCTTTGCGTAACGGTACACCAACTCGCCTGCGCGATTGAGCACAAGTTTCTTGCCAATCCGATCAAACAGCGGCATGCCGCACAGTTGCTCCAGTTGCTGCACGTGGCGGCTGACCGTCGGTTGCGACAAGTGCATGGCCGCTGCCGCCTTGACCAACGTCTCCTGCTCGACGATTTGGACAAACGTCTCGAATAGTTGAAACACCAGCTCGGCTCCCCCGTACCATCCGCATATATGCAAAACACGCATAGTTTACATTCGATAAATCAATTTTACACATAGATGCAATCGTCATACACTACTTGTTGTGAGTTTGGAAACCGCGCCCATTGTTAAGGGCTCGCGTTTGGAAAGGGGAGTTCCACAGTGGTGCACGCAGTGGTCGGCGCCCAGTTCGGAGATGAGGGCAAAGGCAAGATGGTGGACTACTTCGCCGTACAGGCGGACATGGTGATTCGCTATCAAGGAGGCGGAAATGCCGGGCACACCATCGTCAATGAACACGGAAAATTCGCCCTGCACCTCGTTCCTTCGGGCATCTTCAATCCCAAAACCGTGTGTATCCTTGGCACCGGTGTGGTCATTCATCCCGCGAACCTGGTAAAAGAGCTCAAAACGCTTCAGGATGCCGGAATTTCGACCGACAACCTGGTCATTTCGGAACGTGCCCACATGGTGCTACCCTATCACATTTGGCAAGACCAATACGAAGAGTTGACGAGATCCAA
>CAZYAH010000219.1:0-4219 GCA_964645595.1 uncultured Alicyclobacillaceae bacterium
GTCTTGAGCCGTCCAGCCTGCTTCATAAATTCGCCAACTGTTTGCAGATCCTTCTCCAGTACTGGATCGAGCTTCAGACGAAGCTGAAATCTCGCCAGGCTCGCTCGAATGTAGTCTTCGCGTTGCGCCATTCGCGTTCCAGCAACACGCACAAGCTCGTCCACGTTCTGCGGATTATCAATGAACTCTTGCGCCTTAACGAGCGCTCGCATGAAGGCCATTGTTGTGTTTGGGTTTTTTCGAACGAACTCTTCACGTGCCAGCAATATGCCGTAAGCGGGTGCAACCGTGACCTTTGCTCCCTGGTTGCCGGCGAAGTGGCTCGTGCGCCCAGTATGCAACAGAGTCGTGGGACGCTTCAGCGATGCAGCGAACAGATAAGGTTCCCACGCCACTACTCCGTCCACCTGTTTGCTGGCATAGGCGGTCACTGCATCATCGGGCGAGAGGTTGACCAATTGAATCTTGCGGATATCAAGGTCGTAATGCTTCACAAGTAAATTGATTTGCAAGTCTCCAGTCGAGCCCGACCGGTACGCGATTTTCAGACCATGAAGATCCTGCGGTTTTTTGACGTTGAGATCCGAGCCTACCCAGAGGACTTCACCTTC
Source organism: uncultured Alicyclobacillaceae bacterium (assembly GCA_964645595.1). Taxonomy (GTDB): domain Bacteria; phylum Bacillota; class Bacilli; order Alicyclobacillales; family Alicyclobacillaceae; genus Alicyclobacillus_A. The sequence goes on from CAZYAH010000219.1 coordinate 612, forward strand.
CGCCAAATCGCTAACGCTCGCGAGCATGACAACCGGGACTCCATTGGATCTAAGGCTGATCGCCGGGGTCTCAGCCATTAACCCAAACGGCACTTCTCCAGTAGCCAACGTTTGCGATGCGGCAGCCCCCGACGGGAACATCCGCCAATCAACATCTAGACCCTCGGCAGCAAAGTAACCCTTCTCAAGACCAACCACGATTACAGCGGTCAGCGCAATGTCTGCTCCGGTTGCAACCGTGACCCGCTTCACTTCCGGAGCGGGCAATTGCGCAAGTACGACCGGCGAATTGATAAGCAGCAGAACGAACGCTGTCGCCAGCGCCTTCATTACCCGCACTTTTGAACGGTGCATTTTGGCTCCTGTCAGAAATTGGCCTAACCTGATTTAGTCGGAATCATGGCAATCGCGTCGATCTCCACAAGGAGATCCTCCTCGACCAGTCCTGCCACGACTACCGTTGTGCTCGGAGGATTGTGTCGAAGATATTCTTTCCGCACTTCAACTAACGGTAGACGTTGACTCCTGTCAGTCAAGTAGACGTTCAATTTGATAATGTCTTGCAATGTAGCGCCGGCTTCCGCATATACCTTCTTCAAGTTCTCAAACGCCTGTCGCGCCTGTGTCCTTACATCCCCCTTGCCCACGACGTTCCCTCTCTCGTCCCAAGCGACCGCGCCTGAAACAAGAATCAAGCTGCCGCCGGACACCTTCACGCCAGGGGCCGCCAACGACGGCGGCTTGCCGATGATTAATGGGTCAAGAAAGAGACGCTCCAAATGACCTCCTTGATTCCGTCTACAGATAACGTAAATCTATGGGGAGACTGGGACGTATCGAAACAACATCATGCCGGCACCCTGTCTGCTATCGCGACGGGAAACGCTTGGCAAAACTTCTCGATATGTTCCGTAGGAACGGTTGTCGTCACTCGGATAAAGGAGTTCCCGAATCGTTGCGATGTGTATACGCCGGAGCGTATTACGAAGCCGGCGCTCAGCGTGCGTCGAACCACTTCTTCTGCGTCGCAGCCGGTTCCAGTCACGTCGGCCGCTAGGAAGTTTCCCATGGATGGCAATGCGACTGTTTTAAGCCCAGGTATCGTTTCGAAACAATCATTGAGCTTTCGCTGGTGGTCAGCGTTTACTGCCAACATACGCGGCAGCCAATTCTGCTGGGTCCGATAGGCCGCAATCGCGCCCAGTTGCACAACCTTGTTTACGCCCAACCGGCTTATGTGGTGCACAACAAGTTGCTGAAACAATTCGGGCGCCACAATGACGGCGCCCATTCGGAGTCCAGCAAAACCGCAAACCTTTGAGAGACTAACCGCCACAATCGCCCGCTCATAACAGCGTACCGCCGGATAGTGGTGTGCTCCCGCAAAGTGGCGATAGGTTGAATCATGCAGAACGTAAATTTCCCGTTCCGCGGCGATCTCGCAAATTGCCCGAATCTCCTGCTCGGAATAGCTCGAACCAAGCGGATTTAGCGGGTCGATGACCGCAATGACGCGCGTCCTATCAGAAAGATGGGCTCGAATGAGGTCGGGGAGGAGCTTGAATTTTGCTTCCCCCGAATAAACCGGCACCTCAACAACTTTGGCGCGCAGCGAAATAGCGAAGTTGCGAATGTGTGGCCACGCGGGATCCGTGACCATCAGTTCATCATCCGGTCGCAGTATTACGGAGAGCGCCTGATAGATTGCTTCCGTTGCGCCATTTGTAATCAGGACGTCAGCGTGCGGCGCACCAATGTCACTGCGAATCAATCCCCGCAGCTCATCAAGTCCATACGGGGGCGGGTAGTTGCGGTATCGGTCACCTGCGATAGCTTCAATCATAGTTTGGTTGATGCTCGCATCAACCGGAAGAAGGTTGCAGTTGTGCCCCATGTGAATAACGTTCACATCATTCGTCAGGTCTTCCCATGCCCGACCAGCCACATCCAAAAATGACATCTGGTCCCCTTTCCCGAATCGTCGTTGCTAAAGCGACTGTATACAGACTCGCATTCCAGAACCAGCGCGAACACGACTTGTACTTGATACAATTTATTGTCAGCTCTGGCTTCGTCTCTAAACAAAACTATTCTCACTCTTGAACTGAACGTGCATACCTCGTGCCAAAGCCTCTTTCCACGCTCTGTCAGAGGGGCCAGCCGCATTCGATATCCACTTGTCGTCACTCTCATCGAGCGCGCGATCTCGAATGGGAAACTAAAGAGGGGACAGAAACTCCCGACGCACCGCGCACTCGCTGCGCAACTGGGTACTTCCGTCGGGACAGTCACCAGGGCTTACTCCGAAGCCGAGCGGCTCGGACTGATTGTCGGTGAAGTAGGCCGGGGCACGTACGTCGTCAATGATTCCGATATCGCGACCAGCCGCGGTGGCGGGCCTAGAAGGTTCATTGACATGACGATCAATCGCCCACCGAATGAAGGCGCCGCCCAACCCTTCACCAACGCCTTAAGAACGCTATCTAAAAGGCGGGACCTGCGGGATTTGCTTGGAATCGAGCCGGCGAACGGCTGGCTACGACATCGTGCGGCAGCCGCAAAGTGGATTGCCGGACGTGGGCTGATCTTGCACCCGGGTCAAGTTATCGCATGTAACGGTGTGCAGCACGCGCTTTCAGTCACCTTGGCTGCGCTGACCCAACCCGGTGACATCGTCGTCACAGAGGACCTGAACTATCCTGGAATAACGCTCTTGGGCAGTCTTCACAGACTGCGATTGATTGGAGTTACGATGGACGCGGCCGGCCTGCAAGTCGAGCGCTTGGAGGAGGTATGCCGGCGGCACGCTGTCCGATTGGTTATCTGCAGCCCAACGGCCCACAATCCGACGACAGTGACTATGTCGTCGGAGCGCCGCACTCGCCTAGCTGACGCCGCCAAGAAATACGATTTCATAATCATCGAGAACGACATTCTGGGAATGATGCCGGTGCAACAAATTGCTTCGCTCTACGCCTTGGCACCGGAGCGATCGTGTTACATCACCGGGCTCACCAAAGTTGTGGCAGCCGGCTTTCGGCTGGCCTTCATCGTATCGTCGTCCGCCCTACTTGACCGGTTGACCACTGCAGTCCGTGGCACGACATGGATGCCGCCGCCATTGATGTTTGAGATCTTCACCTTGTGGGTAGAAAAGAGTGTGATAGAGGAAGTGATCGCGTGGCATAGGAACGAGATCTTGGCACGTCTAGAAATTGCCAAAAGACACTTACCCGCGGGTTCATACAATTTTAACGAGTCGAGCTATCACATTTGGCTGCACGTGCCGGAAGAAATAACAGCAGCGGAGTTTGTCAATCAAGCGCACGCGAAAGGCGTTTCTTTGTTACCAGGAGAGGCGTTTACGACACATCGCGATGCAGCCGCCAACAACCGAGTTCGCATCAGCCTCGGGGCGCTCAACGATAGGGTGAGCGTTAGGAAAGGACTCTCGCTCATTGCTGCGGTTATGTCCGATTCGCACGGCGCAATGGAGGTTTAATTCACGTTCGGGCTCGATCCGCTGCCCAAGTCGTTGCTTTATCCGGTCGTGCTCGTCCTGTGCGTAGTCGGCGCGTTCGCGCTCAACAACATGTCGAACGTCTAGG
>CAZYAH010000220.1:0-4218 GCA_964645595.1 uncultured Alicyclobacillaceae bacterium
GCGGACAGAGCGTCAATACGACGCAGTCGGCCGTTCGCATCACGCACTTGCCGACGGGGATTGTGGTTTCCTGCCAGGACGAGAAATCGCAGATCAAGAACCGCGAAAAAGCGATGAAAGTGCTGCGCGCTCGGCTGTACGAGAAGTACCAGATGGAGCAGCAGCAGGAACTGGCTGCAAACCGCAAAAGCCAAGTGGGAACGGGTGACCGCAGCGAGCGGATTCGGACGTACAACTTCCCGCAAAGCCGCGTCACGGATCACCGCATCGGCTTGACGCTGCATCGGCTGGAATCGGTCCTCGACGGGGACCTCGAGGAAATCGTCCAGGCGCTGATTGTTGCGGATCGCACGCAACTCCTGCAGGCGGCGGAAGCGTAATGTGGAGCACGAGGACGTGTTGGTGAACAAGGGGAGCGAAAGCAATGCCATCGTGGACAGTCAGGGAGGCCATCACCTGGGCGGCCTCCTTTTTGCATAATGCGTTCAACCAGATGTCGGGGACGTACGCGAGTTCCCCCGTTGACGAACAAAACCGAACCGTACATTACGAGGCGATGACGCTGTTGGAGCGGGCGTCCGGGTGGAGTCGGACGCAACTCCTCGTGGGGGGGACGAAGCAGCTCCCAGAGGAGATAGCCGATAAATATCAGCAGCTTGTGGTGAAGCGGGCAAGCGGGGAGCCGCTGCAGTACATCCTCGGCGAGGCCTGGTTCTACGGCCGCCCGTTTGCGGTTCGGCCGGGGGTGTTGATCCCGCGCCCGGAGACCGAGGTTCTGGTTGAGCAGGCCTGTACCTGGATTCGCGGCCACCGGCCAACCGCTGTGGTGTGCGACATTGGGACGGGCAGCGGTTGTATCGCGGTCACTGTAGCTCTTGAGTGCCCGAAGACAACTGTGCATGCCGTCGACGTATCGGAAGATGCGCTCGCCGTAGCCGAGCACAACGCCAATCAGCACAAGGCTGGGGTGCAACTTGTCCACGGCGACGGAATTGCGTGGCTCGGAAGTCCCGAGCGTATACGAGAATCTCCACTCAACGTCCTGGTCAGCAATCCGCCGTACATACCGACGGAAGACGTCGAAGAACTGGACGTCGAAGTGCGGGATTGGGAACCTCGGCTCGCGCTCGACGGCGGCCCGGACGGACTGGACTTCTACCGCGCGTTGAGTCAGCTTGGCGACAAGATCTTTGCGCCAGGACCGGCGGCCCTCTTTCTGGAAGTGGGCGAAGACCAGGCGCTGGACGTGGTGGATCTGTTTGCCGAAGCGTACGCTGAGCTGTGGACTGGCTGGACGTTTGCTGCGGTGGAAGACTTGCGGGGAATCTTGCGCGTTGTGCACGGTTGGCGGAAGTAGGCAAGGGGCGTCCGTCCTGCGAGCGGATCGATTCCGCTATGTTTCATAGTTCCGCTAGGTTTAAAACTATCACTTTCGGGACAGGCTGTTGCTAGAGACGGTAGAGACGACAAAGCGTCGAGTTCGGCTGCCGTCGAGAACATCTCCCGGAAGGATGGTCGTGATGGTCAAGCGGATGTTGATCTTTCTCGGTGTTGTGGCGTGCCTCGTCGGATTTGGCAAATCGGTGATGGCCGATACCTCGGCGTCGAGCAACTCGGAGACAGCCTTCAACATCGCTGCGCCGCACGACGCCCCGATTCCGAGAGAGGCTTTGCGGCTGCGCATTATCGCCAACAGCGACAGTGCGGCGGACCAGGAAGTGAAGCGGGAAGTCCGGGACAGAGTGGTGCTCCTGGTGGCGAAACTGGTGAAAGGAGCGCACAATGCGGATGAAGCCCGTAAGCGGGTGGTTCAAGCGTTGCCGCAGATTCGGGCAACCGCCGCGGAAGTGGTTCGGGAACGCGGGTATCACTACCCGGTCGCGGCAAACGTTGGGAAAGTGCCGTTCCCCACGAAAGTCTACGGCAACCAGGTTTATCCTGCCGGCACGTACGAAGCGTTGCGCATAACCCTTGGTACCGGGCAAGGCCAGAACTGGTGGTGCGTGTTGTTCCCGCCGCTGTGCTTCGTCGATATCACAGAGGGAGATGCGGTGCCCAACACCGGGAAGTTCCCGGACCTACCGCCGCTTGAAACGATTCAGGTACCGGGTGTGGACGGAACACAGAAGGACGTACAGGTGCGCCTGGCCTTGCTCGACTACGGTGAAATGGCGTGGAAGGCCGTACAGCGCCTGTGGCAATAGACTCGGATTCAAACGGGTTGGAGGATAGTCAATGAAGGTCTGGGATGTAAGGGGAGTCGTTGAGGAAGCAAGCTTGTCCGAAAAACTTCAGGAAGCGGCCGCCGCTCTGCAGCAGGGCGGCCTTGTCGCGTTTCCGACCGAGACAGTGTACGGACTCGGCGCCGACGCGACGAACGAACAGGCGGTGCGCGATATCTTCGCCGCCAAGGAGAGGCCTGCGGACAATCCATTGATTGTGCACATCGGCGACATGTCCATGTTGCGGCAGGTGGTGGCGGATGAAAAGGATCTGCCCGCACCGGCCCGGAAGGCGATGGAGGAGTTCTGGCCGGGACCGCTGACGCTCATCCTGCCTGCGCACCCCGCCATTGCACCTTCGGTGCGCCCGGGGATGGACACCATCGGCGTCCGATTCCCGGCGCACCCGGTCGCGCAGGCGCTGATCCGCCTCTCGGGCCGACCGATTGCAGCGCCGAGCGCCAATCGATCCGGAAAACCGAGCCCGACAACCGCCAGCGACGTCGCAGAAGACATGGAAGGGCGGATTGTCGGCGTGGTCGACGGCGGCGCCTGCACAGTCGGGGTGGAATCGACGGTGGTCGCGATATCCGACCAGGAAGCGGTCATCTACCGCCCCGGCGGCGTGACGCAGGAACAGCTGGCCGAGCGCCTGGGGATTCCGGTTGTGCTCGATCCGCACTTGTCCACGCCGACTGCCGCCCCCAAGGCGCCAGGGATGAAGTACCGGCACTACGCGCCGGACGCTTCCGTCCACGTCTGGTGGGGGGACGGAAGCGCGATCGAGGGGGCGCTGCGGCAGTTTTGCGAGCAGCATGTGGGGGAGCGGATCGCCATGATTGTACCGGCCGGGTGGAGCGTCTCTACGGCGGACGGGGCGCTGGTATGGTCGGCGCCGTCGTCCGAACCGTACGCAGCGGCCCTCAGCCGCGAACTCTACCGGCTGCTGCGCGAGTTTGACCGCGCGGGCGCGGAGCACATCCTGGTGGTCGGCGTTCCGCCACAAGGCCTTGGCGCGGCGGTCATGAACCGGCTGCAGAAAGCGGCCGAAGGCCGTGTGAACCGCGTGTAACGTCCCGCCAGGAGCGAGCCCAGAACAGTTCCATCATGTCCGAATCCGGCGGCGCATACAGTGAACTAGACTGGACAAAGGGGGAGCGCCGTGGTAGAACACTTGAACGACATGATGGAGATTCTGGTGATGGCGGTGGCCCTCGGCATGGACGCGTTCTCTCTCGCCATCGGGGTCGGGCTGCAGGGATTGGAGCGCGACAAGGCGGCGCTTCTGTCGACGGCGATTGGGCTGTTTCACGTCTTGATGACCATTACCGGCATTTACGCCGGCCTGATGATCCAGGGACTGCTCGGGCAGGTTGCGGCTTGGCTGGGGGCGTTCCTGCTCATGGGCATGGGCTTGCACATGGCCTACACCACTCTGTTCCAGCGCGAGGACCCGGTGTCCCTCGGCAGTTCGGCGGCAGCGCTGACGCTGTTTGCGGCCGGTGTCTCCATCGACGCGCTGTCCGTGGGCTTCAGCCTCGGCCTGCGGAGCACGGCGTACGGCCTGGTGGCTGCCTTGACGTTCGGCGTGGTGGCAGCGCTGATGTGCGGCGTTGGGCTAGTGATTGGGAGGCGCGCGAACCGGTTGACCGGGATGTACGGCCAACTCATCGGCGCGCTGATCCTTATTGGCTACGGAGTCTACTTTGCGCTGGGATAAACGCGGGTCCGCCGCAAGGTAAGGGGCCACCTCTTGGCTTGCATGCGGATCTGGAGCGGGGATATACTGTTAGACAAAGCTGGAAGAAACGCACAATTCAACGCTTTCCCGGCTTCGCGCGCGAAGGTGGAACGGATTTGTCTTACCGGCAATCCGGTGGTTCCCGGACCCAAAGAATCAGGGGGTGGCGTTGGTGCATCTTCTTTTTGTATGTACAGGGAACACATGCCGCAGTCCAATGGCGGCATTTTTTGCGAGAAACGAAGTGGCGGAGCG
>CAZYAH010000221.1:0-4187 GCA_964645595.1 uncultured Alicyclobacillaceae bacterium
CGGTACGCCGCCGGCGGCGCGACCTGCTCGCTCTGTTCAATCATCTGCAGTGTTTCGAGCCGTTCCACACAACCACCTCATTTTCAGGGTTTCTCCGAGTACTGTTCAAATTCCCCTCCATATTATCATTAAATTCTGATTTTTATGATCACAACGAGAAAGATGTCCGCCATAGCTCCTTCCCGCGGACGTACGAACGTGCTAAGATGAACTTACATATATATTCATAATCCGATGCGAAAGGTTGGTTTTTCGTGAACAAATCTCCTTCCATCCCTCGTCCGTTGGTGCGGACGAATCAATGGTTTATTGTCCTCTCGGTTGTAGCGACGTGGTTGACCGGCATCTACTGGCTCCTCGCGCTGCCTTTGATTGCCGGATTGCTTGGCCTTGTGTTCGGGTTCAATCCGGTCATGCAGTTTGCCAAGCTGTTTCTGAGAAAACCACTGTCGGAGTACGTGCCGGAAGACCGCGACCAGCAACAGTTCAACCAAATCATTGCTGTGGTGTGCCTTGCGCTGGGATTGGTTGGCTACATCGCGCACTGGATGATCTTGGCCTACATCTTCACCGCTATGGTAGCGCTCGCGGCATTCATCGCGATTCTCGGCTTCTGCGTCGGCTGCTTCATCCGGTACCAGTGGCTTCAATACCGCCATCGGAGGGCATCGCGGCAAGCCTAAGCTAGCCGCGACGGCCAGGCGAGCACAACCATACGTTCACGAAACCCGTTCGCGCGGCCACAACGGCCAGGCGCTGATCATACGGTCAGCCCGCGCTCCTGCTTGATCTTTTGCAACAACCGCTCGCACCCAAGCCGCACCAATTCGTACACCTGATCAAAATTGCCGGTGTAGTACGGGTCAGGCACATCTTTGTCCGCCACCTCGTCAACGAGATCCAGCAGACGAAAGACCTGGCCCTCGCTCCACTTCCCGAACCGGCGGAGATCTTCCAGGTTGTCTGTGTCCATCGCCACGATGTAGTCAAACTCGCGAAAATCGTCCCTGCGAACCTGGCGGGCGACGAGCCCCTCGTGCGAAATTCCATGTCGGTCAAGCACGTTCAGCGTCCCCCGGTGCGGGCGTTCGCCAGCATGCCAGCCGCCAGTACCGGCTGAGTCGACCTGAATCTGACTGCTCAACCCTTCTTCCGCTACCATGTGCCGGAATACCGCCTCCGCCATCGGCGATCTGCAAATGTTACCGAGGCATACAAACAATACGCGAATCATGGATGTCATCACCTCGTTTGCATTCACTCATCTGCGCTTGCCCACGCGTCGAATGGGTACATCAAAGCATGTCCACAAAGTCCTTCGCTTCCCGCAGCGACAACCCACGCGCTTCATGGTAGCAAAAAAAGAGGCACCGTAGAAGGCGCCCCTGCAGTCGCTGTGGGTATTCAAATGATTTCCGCGCACCTCACACCATTGGTACCGGGATTATGGTAGAGCGTCCCCCGACGGCCGCTTCAACTTACCCCCGAAGCCACTCCTACTGCCGTCTTGCTTTCCTTTAACAGCTTTGGCAACTCATCCACGGACAGCGTCTCTGGATACGCCGCCTCGTTGTGCAATACGGCATCCAGGCCCATGAGTTCTTCTTCCCGGGAGACCCGGAATCCCATGAAGAGGTCGACTATCTTTATCAACAAAAACGTACCGATACCGGAGAACACCCAGGTTGCGGCAACCCCAAGCAACTGCAGCCACAACTGGTGCGGGTTGCCCGCAAACAAACCGTCTGCTCCCCCCGGATTGACCAGTTTCGTGGCGAACAATCCGGTCGCCAGAGCGCCCCACGTTCCGCCCATGCCGTGACCGCCGAACGCATCGAGCGCATCGTCATAGCCAAGCTTCTCCTTCATAAAGGTGGACGCCAGGTAACAGACGATGCCTCCGCCAAATCCGATGAGGATGGATGCACCGGGCGTTACATAGCCAGCCGCTGGGGTAATTGCCACGAGACCGGCAATCGCCCCTGCGCAAGCGCCCACCAGTGTCACGTGCCCAGTACGCAGCCGCTCCACCAGCATCCACCCCAAGGCAGCGGCGGCCGCAGCCGTATTGGTCGTGATGAAGGCCTTCGCCGCGAGGCCGTTTGCCGCAAGGGCGCTCCCGGCATTGAACCCGAACCAGCCAAACCACAACAGCGCGGTGCCGAGCAGGACGAAGGGGACGTTGTGCGCCTGAATCCGCCGCGAACCGTATTCCGCGCGCTTACCGAGGTAGACGGCCGCCACCAGTCCAGCAACTCCGGAGCTGATGTGGACCACCGTTCCTCCCGCAAAGTCAAGGACGCCGAGGTTCCGCAGCCAGCCGTCGACTCCCCAGACCCAGTGCGCGAGCGGATCGTAAATCAAGGTCGCCCACAGCGTGATGAAGACGAGGAAGGAAGAAAATTTGACTCGCTCGGCCAGGCCTCCGATGAGGAGCGCCGGAGTGATAATGGCAAACATCATCTGAAAGATGCTGTACACCATACTGGGAATAGTCGCCGCGTAGTTTGGGTCCGGGGCTTCGCCCACATGGTTGAGCAAGCTCCACTGCAACCCGCCGATAATGTGGTGAAAATCCGGCCCAAACGCCAGGCTGTAACCGAACAGGACCCACTGGACGGAGACGATGAGGATGACCGACAACACCTGGAACATGGTGGTGATGACGTTTTTCTTGCGCACCAGGCCTCCGTAAAAAAACGCCAGGCCCGCCGTCATCAGCAGAACCAGCGCGGATGACAGCAGAATCCAGGCAGTGTCCCCCGCGCTGATTTGGGATGCGTCCTTTGTATCAGCAAATGTAACACAAGGGACCGACATGACCAAAAGAACTGTTCCCAACAACAACTGCCACTTTCTCACTGCACGCTCCATGGTTCAGCCTCCCATCCAACCTTGTTGGATATAAAATACACGGGCTTCCCACACGGATCAATACGTTATGTTAAGAAAGCTAACACAGGACAAGAGAAAATTTTGCTTCATGTTAACTTTACTTACATAAACCACGAATCACGGGCGCCTTTGAATACTACCGCCCGATACGGCGGTCCGCCGTCGGCGTCACACCGTGGTACGCACAGGTTCACGCGACGTACGAACCGTCACCTGGTGCACTCCACCGTCGTCGACGAGCTGCAGATAGGGCACCTCGTCATTCACGGCTGCGATGGACGGGGCATTGTCGTCTGGTCCGCACTCCACGTCAATCGAATACGTCGTGTTTCCGTACCGGTACTCGACGTGAAAAGAGTCCCAGCCAGGCGGAACGCACGGCCGGATGTAGAGCTTATCCCCCCGGCGCACAATCCCGAGCACGTATTCGAGCCCCGCCTGGTACATCCAGCCGGCGGCTCCTGTGTACCACGACCAGCCGGCCCGCCCTTCGTACGGCGCCGCTGTGTACACGTCCGCCGACATCGCGTACGGTTCATTGCCGTATTCCAGCACTTCACGCGGCGTTTGCGTATGCAAAATCGGGTTCAACAGCGAAAACAGCTCAAACGCCTTGTCGCGTTGATTCAACATCGCCCAGGCGACAATGCTCCAGATGACGCCGTGCGTGTACTGTCCTCCGTTCTCGCGAATTCCGGGCGGGTAGCCCTGGATATAGCCGGGACTGGGGCGGGTTTTGTCAAACGCCCGGGTCAGCAGACGCGCCAGGCGCAACTCGCGGTCCACCAACTCGCGGTCGAACGACTTCATGGCGCGCACTTGCCTGTCAACTGTGGTCCCTTGCGAGATCACCGACCACGACTGGGCAATGGCGTCAATTCGGCACTCCCGGTTCTCGATGGAACCGAGCCACTCCCCAGCGTCGGTGAACGCCCGGCGGAACCACGCGCCGTCCCAAGCGTGCTCGTTCAAGTGCTGCTCGAGTTCAGTGATGAGCTTCTTGTACTGTTCCTGGACCTCGCGCGGAAGGACGTCGCCGAGGCGCACAAACCGCTTGAGGACGTCGAGCAGGAACCACCCCAGCCAAACGCTTTCCCCGCGCCCCTTGGCCCCGACGCGGTTCATGCCGTCGTTCCAGTCGCCAATGCCCATCAGCGGGAGGCCGTGCTCTCCAAAACGCGCCGCGCGGCGGATCGCCCGCAGGCAGTGTTCCAACAACGTTCCCCGCTCGTCGGATACCACCGTGTCTTCGTACCGCTCCAATTCGTCCGCTTTCAGCTCGGCGCTGTGCA
>CAZYAH010000222.1:0-4166 GCA_964645595.1 uncultured Alicyclobacillaceae bacterium
TGATCATCAATTTGTTCTTGTACTTGATCACGTAGACGTCGTTGTCCTTGTCCTGCGAATTCCAGGCGTCGTCAATGTGTTGCTTGAACTTGACGTGCTTCGGCAGTTTGTCGTCGAAGTCGGACACTTTCCAGTCCGTCTTGCTGTAAGAACCGCTCGCGCCGCGGTGCAGCGGATCGAACGCGCTGACAATCAGCGGGGAAAACATCACCGTGCCCATAAACGCGCCGGTTCCTCCCAAGACGTAGGTAAGAAACTGCCGGCGGGTGAGACCCTTTTGGTCATCGAGGGACTCGTGTGGCTGGAGACCCGATGGGAGTTGCGCACCGTCTTTTCCGTCCATGCCGATGCCTCCTTACAAGCAGCAAATGAGAGCGTGGCAAACACAACTACGATAAACCGTATCATGACGCTATCGTTATAGTACCACGAACTGCCTGTGCGGTCATGGATGAATTGTGCAAAATTTCACGAAACGACGATGCGCGCTTAGACCCAGCCGCGCCAGCGCATTGCTTCGGCAAACGGCTTAATCCCCATCATATAGGCAGCCAGGCGCGTTCCAACCTTGTAGCGGTCCGCCGTGTCCAGTACCCGGTGAACCGAGTTGACCATCATCCGCTCGAGGCGCGCATTGACTTCTTCCTCGGTCCAATACCATCCCTGGCTGTTTTGCACCCACTCGAAGTAGGAGACGGTAACTCCGCCAGCGTTCGCCAGCACATCCGGCACCACGAGGACGTCGCGTTCCGCGAGAATTTCGTCGGCCTGGGGCGTGGTCGGCCCATTGGCGGCTTCCACAATGATGGACGCCTTGATGTCTGCTGCGTTTTCTGCCGTAATCTGGTTTTCCAGCGCCGCAGGGATCAACACGTCGCAAGGCTGGACCAGAAATTCTTCGTTCGGCAGCACATTGGAAAAATGCGGAGTAACCATACCGAATGAATCCCGTTTTTCGAATAGACTGGGGATGTCCAGTCCGTTCTCGTCGTAGATGCCGCCGCCCGCATCGCTGATTCCAACAACTTTGGCGCCCATCCCGTGCAGGATGAGAGCGACGTTGCTCCCGACATTGCCAAATCCCTGAATCAGCACGCGCAAACCCTCGATGGACTGGCCGCGGGTTGCCGCAGCTTCCCGCATCGCCACGCAGACGCCGAGCGCAGTCGCCTTTTCGCGGCCCTGGGACCCGCCGAGCACGAGCGGCTTGCCGGTGATGAAGCCGGGTGAATCGTACTCGCGGATGCGGCTGTACTCGTCGTACATCCACGCCATGATCTGCGGGTTGGTGTAGACGTCGGGCGCCGGGATGTCCTTGGCGGGTCCCACAATCTGGCTGACTGCGCGGACGTAACCGCGAGCGAGACGCTCCTGTTCGCGCACGGACATCCCGCGCGGATCACAGATGATGCCACCCTTGGCGCCGCCGTACGGCAAGTTGAAGATGCCGCACTTGATGCTCATCCATATCGACAACGCCTTGACTTCGTCCAGCGTCACGTTCGGGTGAAAGCGGATTCCACCCTTGGTCGGGCCGATGGCGTCGTTGTGCTGGGCTCGAAAACCTGTAAACACTTCCACGTGGCCGTCGTCCATCCGCACAGGAATTCGCACGGTCAGGACGCGAATCGGCTCCTTGAGCAATTCGTAGACTGCCTCGCCGTAGCCCATGCGCGACAGCGCGACTTTCACAACCTCTTGCGTGTTTGTCAGCACGTTTTCTGCCGCAGGCGGCATACTCGCGCCAACGGCCAGTCTCTTGCTGACCTGGGTCATTTTGTACGCTCCTCTCGCTTCTGTATGGACGAAAGCAGATTTCTTGCGTCCACAAACTTCAGTCCCCGTTTCATAATAAATCAGTCAGGGCAGGATGGAAAGTGTTATGAACCAATTGGAAGGAGGAACAGATGGGCGCATTCCTCCCACGCCAAACAGGCATGGGCTTCCTGCGCCTGATTCTGTGAACGCCCATGTCCGAATCCTCCATCTCAACGCGCGTATCCTTTGCCGCCAAGTGCCGAATGGTGACTTCGTCCTGGGTGTTTCACCTGTTTCTGGCCGCCGTGGTCGTCTCGCTGGTGTTCATTCACCCTCCCGCGTTCTTCTCTGGCGACACGGACACTGCCCGAAACTACTTGAATACGATTGTATCCTCTCTTTCGACCATTCTCGCTCTGTGCATCTCCATAATTCTGGTCGCCATCCAGTTGACAGCGAGCAACTACACCCACCGCGTGCTCGACTTTTACGTCCGGCTGCCGTACAACGTCTCGCTGTTCCTGTTTTACCTTGTGACCATCATGCACAGCTTCTTCCTGATGGCGAAAATCCGGGATCCTCAGCGCGATCCGCTCTCCGCAGGGCTCGCGCGCGAAATGAGCGCGGACCTCGTGCTCGTAGTCATTTGCTATCTGAGCCTGCTCGTCTACATGTACGCCGTCGTCCAGCTCCTCAAGCCGGAGCGCATCATCGACCTGGTGTTGCGCGACTACCAGCAGGCCTACGCGCGGCGAAACTACCGGTCGGCGCTCGACAACGTGGAGCAGATCTGCGACATCGCCAAGCGCGCTGCGTCCTTCAGCGACTCCCTGACCGGGATGCGGTGCATGGACGTGATGCTGCAGATTGCGAGCGGTCTGCCGTTGCCAAAGGACGCGGATGATCCACTCCTCAGCATCCACCAAAACCTGGTCGACCAGTGGGTCGAGATTGCGGGGGTGGCGGTGAAGGAGAAGGAGACCGGGCTCTTGTTCGCGGTCCTGGACGGTCTGCAGGAGCAGGGAGAACTGTACGTCGAGGGACATGCGTGGCAAGCGGCGGAACTGGTGATCCGGGCGTACCGGCATCTCTCGTTCAGCCACCTCTTGGCGGAAGGGGAAGTGTTCTACACCGACAAAGTTGCCGACCGGCTGTACCGGTTGGCGCGCTGCGCGGCGGTACAAGGGACAAGAGGAGAGGTCTTCGCCGTGCGCACCTGGAACGTGATCCGCATCATCGGCGAAAACACGTTCGCGGAAAGCCCCACGGCGGCTGCCGGTCTGCTCACGGGATTTCTGCTCTCGGAGGAATTTTACGAAACG
Source organism: uncultured Alicyclobacillaceae bacterium (assembly GCA_964645595.1). Classification (GTDB taxonomy): domain Bacteria; phylum Bacillota; class Bacilli; order Alicyclobacillales; family Alicyclobacillaceae; genus Alicyclobacillus_A. The sequence continues at coordinate 3,081 of CAZYAH010000222.1, forward strand.
CTGGAGTGCATGGAAGCAAAGGAGGAGCGGGCCACAGGCATGGCACTATATTTTCAGCTGTGGAAGGCGTTCGCCGAAGTGGCCCGGCGCCGCGAGGTGGCTCGCTGGGCGCTCTGGTGGGACGGGCGAATCAAGGATCCACAGGTGCGCGAGCAGGGGCGGCAGCTGGCGCTCCTCATCTGTATGCACGAAGGCACGGACCACGCCGTGCAAACCCTCTGCCACGTCTGGGACGTCCGCCTTGACGAGGTCGATTTCGCCAAAGCGCGACAGATTGCCCAAGACCACGCGGTTTCCCTGTTTGACGGATGGCCGTGGGAGTCCGTCATCGGCCAGATTGACACCGGCCGCTCCTGAAGCAGGGAAAGCTTTCCTCAGGATTCTTTCTCTCTGTCCGCAGCAGATGCTTCCGCCGCCTTCGCCTGCCGTCGGAAAATTTCTTCCAGCCGATCCCGGTCCGGCGTCACGTAAAGCGTCTTTTGGTGGCTGTACAGCACATACCCTGGGCGCGCGCCGTTCGGTTTCCAGACGTGCTTAACCAACGTGTAGTCCACCGGGACGTTTGCCGAATTTTTGGCTTTGCTGAAGTACGCAGCCAGCATGGCCGCTTCCGCCAACGTTGTTTCCGGCACGGATGTTCCCGGCGCGTTGCGGATGACGACGTGGGACCCTGGAGTGTCCTTGACGTGCAGCCAGACATCCTGAGGCTGGCTCGTCCGCAAGGTCAGCCGGTCGTTTTGTGTGTTGTTCCTTCCAACAAACATCAGGTACCCGTCGCAGCTCTGGTAGACGTCTGGCAGAGATGCCTTTCCTCTGCCCTTTCCCTTGTCGCGGTTGCGCTGGCGCCCTGACGAGGGTGCCGTTACAAACCCTTCTTTCACCAGTTCGTCCCGCACTGCCTGCAACTGCTCCGCGTTCGCGTCCTGGAGGTGGACCAGCACGGTGTCCAGGTACTGGAGGTCCTGTTCCACTTCAGCCAACTCCTTCGCGATAAACGGCAGTGCGCGCTTTTTCTTGCTCGCCAGCCGGAAGTAGTGCTGGGCGTTTTCAATCGCCGTCTTGGCAGGGTCCAGTTCGATTTCAAGC
>CAZYAH010000223.1:0-4120 GCA_964645595.1 uncultured Alicyclobacillaceae bacterium
CCATGACCCGCGTCTTCATGTCGTCGTACTGACTTGCCGTGTCCGGCTTGAAGCCAAGCGAGCTGCCCTTGCGGATCATTTCCGCGCCGACGTTCGACGTCATGATGATGACCGTGTTGCGGAAGTCCACCGTTCTCCCCTTGCCGTCCGTCAGCCGGCCGTCGTCCAACACTTGCAGGAGGATGTTAAACACTTCGGGGTGCGCCTTTTCCACTTCGTCGAGCAACACGACGGAGTACGGTTTCCGCCGCACCTTCTCGGTCAACTGACCGCCTTCGTCATACCCCACGTATCCCGGAGGAGCGCCGACCAGCCGCGAGGTGGTGTGGCGTTCCATGTACTCGGACATGTCAATCCGAATCATCGCATCCTCGTCGCCGAACATGGCCTCCGCCAGGGCGCGCGCCAACTCCGTCTTGCCGACACCCGTTGGGCCGAGGAAGATGAAGGAGCCAATCGGGCGCTTCGGGTCCTTCAGGCCAGCCCGCGCTCGCCGGATGGCCCGAGCGATGGCGGTCACGGCCTCATCCTGGCCAATGACGCGGTCGTGCAGGACCTGCTCGAGGTTCATCAGCCGCTCGGATTCTTCCTGGGCCAACTGCTTGACAGGAATTCCGGTCCAGGCCGCGACGATGTGCGCGATGTCGTCAGCAGTTACCTTGATTTCGTTGTCATCCTGCATCTTCTTCCATTCGTTCTTGCGCGCCTCAAGCTCCTGCTTGAGTTTCTGCTCCTGGTCGCGCAGCGCAGCCGCTTTCTCGAACTCCTGGCTCTGGACGGCCGCATCCTTTTCGTTGCGCACTCGTTCCAGTTGCGCTTCGAGTTCCTTCAGGTTCGGCGGAGCCGTGTGGCTCTGCAGGCGAACGCGGGATGCAGCCTCGTCTATCAGGTCAATCGCTTTATCTGGCAGGAACCGGTCCGTGATGTACCGATCCGACAACTTGACGGCCGCCTCCAGCGCCTCGTCGGTAATCTTTACGCGGTGGTGCGCCTCGTACCGATCTCGCAGGCCCTTGAGGATCTGAACGGCCTCGTCTGGCGTCGGCTGGTCGACCGTGATCGGCTGGAAGCGCCGTTCGAGCGCTGCGTCCTTTTCAATGTGCTTGCGGTATTCGTCCAGCGTCGTGGCGCCGATGCACTGCAGTTCACCGCGCGCCAACGCAGGTTTGAGGATGTTGGACGCGTCGATGGCGCCTTCCGCCCCACCTGCGCCAATCAGGGTGTGCAGCTCGTCGATGAACAGAATCACGTTGCCCGCGTGCCGAATTTCCTCCGTGATTTTCTTCAGGCGGTCTTCAAATTCGCCGCGGTATTTCGTGCCGGCCACCACAGTGCCCATGTCCAGCACCATGACCCGCTTGTTCCGCAGCGTCTCCGGAATGTCACCCGCCACGATGCGCTGCGCGAGCCCCTCCGCAATGGCGGTTTTCCCGACGCCCGGCTCGCCAATCAGCACCGGGTTGTTCTTCGTCCGGCGCGAGAGGACCTGAATGACGCGTTCGATCTCGTTGTTGCGCCCAATCACCGGATCGAGCTTGCCGTCCCGCGCCATTTGCGTCAGGTCCCTCGCAAGAGAGTCGAGAGTCGGCGTACCGACGGAAGAGTCCTTGTCCGCCGTAGCGTCGATGCTCTCCCCGCCGAGCAGTTGCAAAACTTGTTGACGCGCCTTGTTCAAACTGATGTTCAGGTTTGCCAGGACGCGGGCAGCGACGCCTTCTCCTTCGCGAATCAGACCAAGCAGGATGTGCTCCGTGCCGACATACGTGTGGTTGAGCTTGCGGGCTTCGTCAATGGAGAGCTCAATCACTTTCTTGGCTCGCGGCGTATAGGTCATCGCACCCGTCTGACTTTGCCCCGGCCCGATTATCTTTTCTACTTCCTGTTGAATTTTCTCGGCACTTACACCGAGAGAAGCCAGCGCTTTCGCAGCGATGCCTTCGCCCTCGCGAACGAGGCCGAGCAAAATGTGTTCCGTGCCGACACCAGGATGGCGGAGTCGGGATGCTTCCTCCTGAGCCAGCGCCAAGACTTTTTGCGCCCGTTCCGTAAAGCGAGTGTACATACTTATTGCACCTCCGTATCAAGTCTGAGTCGTTCGCGCACCAATGCTGCGCGGCGAATGTCACGCTCTTCTGGAGACAGTTCTTGTCCGAAGTACTTTTGCAAGAAAGCAGGTTGTGTCATGACCATTAATTCTTTCAATATTCCAGATGACACTCCTTTGATGATTCCCAGGTCGATGCCGAGCCGCACGTCCGACAGCCGTTGCAGGGTTTCCTTGGAGTCCATCCGGCGGGCGTAGGCGAGGATGCCGAACGAGCGACAGATCCGGTCTTCCAGGGCATCCCGATTTTGCTGCAGGAGCAGTCTGCGAGCTGCCCGCTCGTTGTCAATCAGTTGGTTTACAACGCTGGAGAGGTTGCCGATGATCTCCTCTTCAGTTTCGCCCAAAGTAACCTGGTTAGAAACTTGAAAGATGTTACCGGCTGCGTCACTTCCTTCGCCGTACAGTCCTCGTACAGTCAGGCCGACTTGCGATACGGCGGACAGCATGCGACTGATGTTTCCGGAAATGACGAGGCCTGGCAGATGCATCATGACGGATGCCCGAATGCCGGTGCCCACGTTGGTCGGACAGGCGGTCAGGTAGCCAAGCCTGTCGTCAAAGGCGTACGGGAGCTGGCCCTCCAGCGCATCGTCCATCGCGTTGGCCAGTTGCCACGCTTCGTTCAAGCGAAAGCCCGGCATGATCACCTGAATCCTCAAGTGATCCTCTTCGTTTACCATGATGCTCATCACTTCGTCCTTGCGCAGCGCCAACGCCCCGTGCCGGACCTGTTCGGCCAGATCCTTGCTCATGAGGTGCTTTTCCACCAGCACGTAGCGGTCGAGCGTCGACATGTCCGAACACCGGGCGAATTCAAAGTCGCCGAGCCGGCGTACTTCTGGGCTGTTCAGGGCGTTCTGTACCGCGTGGATTACCTCGTCGGCGTGCACGTCTGTCTGCAGAATGGGAAAGGGCATGTCCTGCAGGTTTCGCGCAATCCGGATGCGGCTGGTCAAGATGATGTCGTCGTCCGGACCGCCGTCTTTCATCCAGCGGCTCATCGCCCGTTGCAAGAAGTCACTGAGTGACACCGTAACTCCCCTCGCTTTCCTGACATCGACAATTCCTGTGTCCGTGGTGTAGTCCCTGCTTCAACCTTGTTCCAAGCGCCGAATTTCGTCGCGCAGCCGTGCGGCTTCCTCGAATTGCTCCAACGCGACCGCCTGGTTGAGTTGCTTGCGCAACTGGTCTAATTGCCGCTTGCGCTTGAGTTGTTCACCCGCTCGCTGTGGAACTTTTCCGGTGTGACTTGTGCTGCTCTGAATTCTCCGCAGCAGCGGTTCTAGCCGTGGAGCGAACGCCTCGTAGCAGTGCGGGCAACCAAATCGCCCCGCTTGCGTGAACTGCTGATAACTCATCCCGCACACGTCGCAGCGAGAACTCGTGACGGGTTGAGCGGTAACCCCAGGGGAAGAATCCATATTCAGCAACCCGCTCAAAAGATGGTTGAAATTGAACGCCTGCATCGCCTGAGCAATCAAGTTGCCTTGCTGCTGCGCGCAGTACTCGCACAGGTGGAGTTCCTGTTCATCGCCGTTAATTATTTGCTTAAAATGCATGGTCGCCTTGCGCTCGTGGCAATTCTGGCACAGCACGGTGCCCACCTCCTCGGTTCAACCTCTCAGCGCCCTGAGCTACACTACTCTGTGGCAGCCAGCGCAATCAACATTTGCGACAGCAGCCTTGCGCGCAGTTCATCCCGATAGGGAAGGTCAATGGACAGGGTTTCTCTGCTCATGGCCGCCCGTAGCAGCGCCGCTTCACGTTCCCCGATGATGCGCTCCCGAAGCAGGCGTTCGACAATGCCTTCGGCCTCTCGCTGGTTGAGCGCATTGCCCAGGGACTGGATGACGCGCATGAGGGGCTCGTCTTTATCCAACTCGATTCTCCGAATACGGATGTAGCCGCCGCCCCCTCGTTTCGATTCGACGACATAACCATGGTCAATCGAAAACCTCGTGCTGATGACGTAGTTGATTTGGGACGGGACACACTGAAACAATTCGGCGAGTT
>CAZYAH010000224.1:0-4117 GCA_964645595.1 uncultured Alicyclobacillaceae bacterium
AACAGAAACAGGTAGCGGAGAAGCAGGACGAGCGCGGAGGCCGTCCCGTTGCTTTGCGGGAACACCCGAACCACGCCTGCCAGGAGAATGTTTAACCCCATCCAGAGCAGGTACCACATAAACAGGCGCCAGAAACTCTTCATCGCGTCGTGGAGGAAGGTGGCGGGAGTCGCCGGCTGCCCAGTGTTGGCGCGCACCAAGGATCCGTAGAATCCCCCGGTCAGGAAGACCTGCGCTACGAGTACGACAAACGGCGCGAACCACGTTATATTGGTGCTGGGACGAATCATGTTCCAAATCGACGGGATGCTCGTCGGCAAGGACAGCAGTTGCGATTTGGTCACTGGCGCTGTGAGGACAATGTCGGACGAGACCAGATACCACCAGGAAATTGTGGTAAAGAGTGTGGAGATCAAGGCGAGGCCAAAAAACGTGCGCCAAAATTGACGAACCACCGGATATACCACCTTTGCCTCGGTCCGCTCCCGCTGCTCTGTCAGGGAGCTGTGGGGCGATGGGAATATTTTTATGCCAACATTCTACATGGACAAGCTTGAATTATGAAAGAGAGGGCGGGATTCCGCAGTGATTGTGGGACTGGGGACGGATCTTGTCGACGTCGGGCGAATTCAGAGCGCGTGCGAGCGGTACGGGCACAAGTTCCTGGAGCGGGTTTTAAGCCCTGGGGAGCGGGAGCAGTGCGCGTCCTTTCCGCTTCCCCGGCTGGCCGAGTTTGTCGCTGGGCGATTTGCGGCCAAGGAGGCCATCGCGAAAGCCGCCGGCTGCGGCATTGGGCGCCTCGGCATGAGTGAGGTGGAACTGCTCGTCGCGGACCAGGGGCTTAAAGTCCGGTTTCTGTATACGGGACGCCGGCCCCAGTGGGCTCTGGGGCGTTGGCACGTATCCATCTCGCACACAGAGCAGTTGGCGTTTGCCGTAGCCATCCGGGAGTTGGACGCATCCCCGTCGGACGAGTAGAGGATTGTACTATTCGTTGGACGGGCGGAATATATCTAGTACCAATCCTCGGGGAGGGTACCGAGTGTATCTTGTAACGAGCGAGCAAATGCAAGCACTTGACAGACGCACCATTCAATCGCAGCGAATACCAGGCATCCTCTTGATGGAGCACGCGGGAAAAGCAGTTGCGGAAGCGGTATTGCGGAGAAGCCCGAACGAGGTCGTCGTCCTCTGCGGAAAGGGCAACAACGGCGGCGACGGCTGGATTGCCGCCCGCTGGTTGAAGCACTGGGGTGTTCCGCGCGTGACGGTGGTGACGACTGCGGACATTGACGCCCTGCAGGGCGACGCCCGGCAGGCAGCCGAGATGGCGCTGGCAGCGGGCGTACCCTATCAACGCTATCAACCGGGGACGCCTATCCCACGCGCCGACGTATACGTGGACGCCCTGCTCGGCACGGGCACGTCGAGACCGCTGACCGGTGAATTGGCACAGCTGGTCGAGGCGGTGAACGAAGCACCGGGTTGGGTCGTGGCCGTCGATGTGCCATCCGGGGTCGAAGCGAGCACTGGGCGCGTTCCGGGTCTGGCCATCCGGGCTGATTGGACGGTGGCCATGGCAGCGCAGAAAGTCGGCACGGCGGTCACCCCAGGCTGTCTGTACGCAGGTACAGTCGAGGTGGTGGACATCGGCATCGAGCGGCCCTGCGGCGAAGAGTACGCCCGGCTGACGACCAGGGACTGGATTGGCAGCCTGCTGCCGAGGAGATCTGCCGACTCCCACAAAGGGACGTTCGGCAAGGTCGGCGTGGCAGTAGGCAGCATGCAGGGCGCGGCGGTGCTGGCTGGCCTTGGGGCAGCGCGGAGCGGCGCAGGGCTCGTCATGTTGTCGGGGCCGACGCTGCCGATGGCAGCACCGTACGACTTTGTTCAGCGCCGAGTCAATCCGCTTGAATCTCCGTTTCCCGGCTGCGACAGCATCGTCGTTGGACCAGGATTAGGCCCCGATGCCGCAGAGTGGATTTCCGCAGTGCGGCAGCACGTTGGCTCCGGGGTCCTTGATGCCGACGGGTTGGAGCTGCTCGGCCAACTCGGGAGGCTTTCGGAGCACTGGGTGCTCACGCCGCACCCGAAGGAGTGCGCTCGGCTGTTGCAGTGGACCACAGCCGAGGTGCAGGCGGAGCGCATTCGAGCTGCCAAGACGCTGGCCGCAGCAACGAACGCCGTCGTCGTGCTGAAAGGGTACCGCACCGTCATTGCGCACCCGGACCAGCGCATTCGCGTCATTTCCACCGGCGACGCTTCCCTCGCCACGGCGGGGACAGGCGACGTGTTGGCTGGCATGATAGGCGGATTTTTGGCACAGGGCATGGGCGCGTTCGACGCAGCTACCGTGGCGGCCCACCTGCACGGCTTAGCCGGAGAGTTGGCAGGGCGTGAATGGTCGAAAACCAGTGTGATGGCGACGGATGTTGTCGAATTTATTTCCCGCGCAATACGCCTCCATTTCGACAGGGAACCCGAGGATTCGCTGTGAGCGAATGGTTTGTCGACGAAAGGCGAGGTGGATTATGCGTAAGACAGGCAGTTGGTTGCTGGCGCTGGGGCTTGTCGTTGGGCTTGTCGCAGGATGCGGTGCACCTTCCAAAAGCAGCATGACCTCGAAACTGCAAACCCAGCAGGAAAAGCTGGACGCTACGAACTACAAGAGCACCGCCAAGATGACGGTCCAAATGGAAAACGGATCGCAAACCTACTATATCGAGACCAATTTCGAATCGCCTGAGGTATACAAGATTTCCCTCGGCGATGCGAACAAGAACATCAACCAAGTGATTGTCCGCAACAACAACGGCATGTTTGTCGTCAGCCCTTCGCTGCAAAAGGTATTTCGCTTCAACGGCGACTGGGCGCAAAACCAGGGACACATCTATTTGTATGATCAAATCCTGAAACAACTGGTCGAGACCAAGGACTGGAAGATGACGTCCAAGGACGGGGTATACACGTTCTCGATGCCGCTGGCACAGGCGAACGACATCGTGTCTCGGCAGGAAGTGCAGTTGGACCAGTCACTGAAACCGAAACAAGTCGTCCTGTACGACAAGGATGACAAGCCGGTGGTGAAACTTGAGTACACGTCGTTCACCGTTGGTGTGAAATTCAACGACGGCGATTTCGATCCGCACAAGATTGCGACGGATCCGAACGCAGCCAAGGCCACGCTCGCCACAAATCAGACTGAGCTGCACTACATCGAGCCGGAGGAGACGCTCGGGAACAGCCTTGACGTGTACCACGAGGAATCCAATACGTCCGCATTGCTGCGGTACGCGGGCGACAGCGGATTTGTCCTGCACGAGGCACTGGCCAACCCGGGAGTAACCGGCCTGCCTTCCGGCAGCCTCGTCGACCTCTTCGGGGTTCCGGCTCTCTATGCTGGATCCAACGATGCGCATCAGCTCATCTGGATGAACAACGGCATTGAGTTCTCGCTCACCAGCTCCAAGTTGTCCCTCGACGAAATGAAGCAGGTGGCCATCTCGACCCTGGCTCAAGTCGGCAAGTAAGCGCTGATTCGCCCCTCCCAGCCGTCCGTGGGAGGGGTTATTTTCGTTGCCGCCGGCATTGTCCCGATGTACACTGTACACTGGCAACAAATACTTCACCTGGGGGTGGCGGTGTGTATCGGGGGACATTCGCGATTGTGGATCTGCGGGCGGTTCGGCACAACGTCTCCTCCATCCGGAGACTGCTCCATCCGAATACGAAGTTGCTGATTGCCGTCAAGGCCAACGGCTATGGGCACGGAGCCCGCGCGGTGGCAGAAGCCGCAGTGGCCGAGGGCGCGTCGTACCTCGGGGTGGCCAGCGTGGAAGAAGGGCTGGCGTTGCGGCGCGAGGGCGTGGAGGCGCCAATTCTCGTGTTAGGCGCCACATCGTACACAGCTGCCGTTGCGGCTGCACAGCACAACCTGACCGTGACGGTGACGCCGGATTGCCTGGAGTGGCCAGACACCCCGATTACCCCTCGACTCAAAGTTCACCTCAAGGTGGACAGTGGGATGACTCGGCTCGGCGGGCGGACTGCGGAGGATATGCGCCGGTTGTCAGACTGGGTGGCGAAGCGCGCGGATCTGGTGTGCGAAGGTGTATTC
>CAZYAH010000225.1:0-4114 GCA_964645595.1 uncultured Alicyclobacillaceae bacterium
AGTTGGATGACCGGGGCCTTGTCTGCCTCACTCATCCGTCCCCCTCCTCTCGCACACTGGCACTTTGCCGACTTGCCGATACGCGGGCACAGTGCGCTCACTGGCGATGATAGCTATTCACTGTATGAATCTATGCCCTCGGTCGAGCCATTATGTCGCGGTGCAGACAGGGGAGGAGTGCGTCGAGACACGAAAAGAGGGGGCAGCCACGGTGCCCCCTCGGTTTGAACCTTGATTCCGTTTACAGCTCTTGGAATGCGGTGACGATGGCTTCTTGCGTCTTGGCCAACTCGGCAGTTCCGTGTACCGCCGACAAGAATCCCGCCTCCAACTGAGACGGCGCAAGAGCCACGCCCGCTCGTAGCAGCGCGTGGAAGAACGCTGCATACCGCTCAAAATCCGATTGCGCAGCGTCGCGGTGGTTGGCAATGGGGCCTTCGTGAAAGAACAGCCCGAACATGCCCCCAATCGCATGGCCGGTCACCGGGATGCCCTTCCGCTTCCCTTCCGCCAGGAAGACCTCGACGACGGCGTTTCCGTACCGCTCCATCTCGTCGTACAGTTCGCTCCCGCGCTCCGCCAGCATCTGAAGTGTGGTCTTTCCAGCCGCCATCGCGAGCGGATTACCCGACAGTGTCCCAGCCTGGTACACTGGACCCGCCGGCGCGACCAGCGACATAATGTCCCTGCGGCCGCCGTAGGCGCCAACCGGCAGTCCGCCGCCAATCACCTTGCCGAGTGTAGTGAGGTCGGGCTTCACTCCAAACCGTTCCTGGGCTCCGCCGAGCGCAACGCGGAACCCGGTCATCACCTCGTCAAAGATGAGCAGTGCGCCGTATTGCTCGGTGATCCTCCGCAGCGCGGGCAGGAACTCCGCCTGCGGGAGCACGCATCCCATATTACCGGCAACCGGCTCCACAATGACTGCCGCGATTTGTTCGCCGCGGCTGGCGAACAAGTCTTCGACAGCGGCCACGTCGTTGTAAGAGACAGTGAGCGTATTCGCGGCCGTCTCTCTCGGCACGCCCGGGCTGTCCGGCAGACCGAGCGTCGCCACCCCGGAACCCGCCTTTACCAGAAGGCTGTCGGCGTGGCCGTGGTAGCACCCTTCAAACTTAACGATGTAAGGCCGCGATGTGTACGCGCGGGCAAGCCGCAGCGCGCTCATCGTCGCCTCTGTGCCGCTGTTGACCATGCGGACGACTTCCACGGACGGAACCAGTCGCACGACGAGCTCCGCCATTTCGGTTTCCAGTTCCGTCGGGACGCCGAAGCTGGTCCCCTTCGCCGCGGCCTCCGACACCGCTGCGACAACCCGCGGGTGCGCGTGACCCCAAATCAACGGCCCCCACGACAACAGGTAGTCGATGTACCGGTTGCCATCGATGTCCCACAGGTACGGACCTTCACCGCGCTCCGCGTAAAACGGATTGCCGCCTACCGCTTTGAAAGATCGCACCGGGCTGTTGACTCCGCCTGGCATGACTCGCTTCGCAGCCTGGAACGCATCGTAGGATCTTTGGCCCAATCTTCTCACCCTTTCACCGCGCAACGGATTTGGCGGGGCACAATCCCCGAATCTACCGAACTTCTTCCCGCCACCAACGTGCAGCGTCCTTTGCGTGATATGTAATGATAAAGTCCGCGCCCGCGCGCTTGAAGGACAGGAGCATTTCCGACACAATCGCCCGCTCGTCAATCCAGCCCTGGGCCGCTGCTGCTTTCACCATGCTGTACTCAGCGCTCACGTTGTACGTTGCAACCGGGAGATCAAACGATTCCCGCAGCGATTTGGTGACGTCGAGGTAGGCCAAGGCTGGCTTGACCATCAGCATGTCTGCGCCTTCTTCGATGTCGGAGTACGCTTCGCGCAGCGCCTCGCGCGCGTTGGCCGCGTCCATCTGATACGTCCGCCGATCCCCGAATGCTGGCGCCGAATGGGCCGCTTCGCGGAACGGTCCGTAGAACGCCGAGGCGTACTTGACGGCGTAGGAGAGGATGGCGACGTTGTGAAAGCCGTTCTCCTCCAACGCGGTCCGGATGGCCGCAATCCGGCCGTCCATCATGTCCGACGGCGCGACGACGTCCGCTCCCGCCCGCGCGTGCGACAGGGCCGTCCGCGCAATCAGTTCGAGGCTTTCGTCGTTGACGATTTTTCCGTCGCGGACCACGCCACAGTGGCCGAGCGGATTGTACTGACACAGGCAGACGTCCGTCATGACCACCAAATCAGGATTCTCTTCCTTGGCTGCGCGAACGGCCTGTTGGACGATGCCCTCGTCGTCGTACGCGCTGCTGCTCACATCGTCCTTGTGGCTTGGCAAGCCGAACAGGATAATGCCCGGAATGCCGAGCTCCGACACTTCGTTCACTTCCCTGCGGAACTCGTCAAGTCCGAGGTGGTCCACTCCTGGCATTGCCGCAATCGGTTCGCGACCTTGCAGCCCCTCCTGCACAAACAAGGGCAGCACGAGATCCTTCACGCTCCAGCTGTGTTCCCGCACCAAAGCGCGCATGTTGGCAGAACTGCGCAACTTGCGGTGCCGTGCAAACTGATTCACATCCATCACCTCTGCGGGGAATCGTCAAACAATCTGACGTTATTTACAAAGACACCTTACAATCGAACTCACGAGCGATTCATCGGACGGCCGGTCCGCTAGACACCACACCGGCACTCCAGAAGACTCGGCGGCGCGAGCTGTGGTGGGGCCGACCACTGCGAAACGGACTTTTTTGTGAAACGTGTCCAACGTGGTCTTCACCCTCGCCAGCGCCCGCACGGCCGAGGGACTGTACAGAGCGACGACGCAAATCCCGGCGCTGGACAAGGCGTCTTCCCACTGCCGCACGTCCACTTCCGCTTCTACTGTATCGTAGCAGACAACGGGAACTACTTCATAGCCAGCCTGGGAGAGGCCGCTTACCAGATGGTCGTCCGCCAGCTGCCCACGGGGCAACAAGATGCGCCGCGGCGGCGCCAGGGCGGGTTGACCGGCCAGCCAGCGAAGCAGATCCTCAGCAGTCCTGCCGGTCGGCGGAAAGGTCGCGGGCAAGCCGACTGCGGCTGCCTCCGCCGCAGTCGCCTTCCCGACTGCCACTACCTCTGGTGCGGCGCCCGCGAGACTTAGACCAACCACGTCTGCAGCCTTCGCGAGCGAGCGGATGGCGTTCGCCGACGTAGCGACCACGAGGTCAAACTCGGCGATGCGACGCACGGCATTCAATACCGCGTCGTCCGTTCGATAGCGGATCGCAAGCAACGGCAACCAGGCGACATTCAAGCCAGCCTCCTCGGCAACGCTGCGGAGGGCCTTTGAAGGCGGGTGCGGGCGGGTTATCACCAACGTCACGTCGCGTCCCAGAGCGGAGTGCATGCACCCGCCCCCTCTCACACCGTCGGCGCCGATGCCGCCGTCAACTCGAGAATTCGATCCGCTCCCATTTCCCGCAACTTGCCTGCCACCAAGCGCCCCGCCTCGACTGGGTCGCTGCACACAGCATCCGCCTTCAACACGGTCTCGCCGTTTGGCGTCGCGACCATGCCGCGGAGCCACACCGAGCCGTCGTCCTTGAGTTCGGCATAACCGGCAATCGGCACCTGGCACCCGCCATTCAACTCGGCAAGCAGCGCTCGTTCCGCCGCGGCAACCTTGGCGGTCGAGGGATGGTGCAAAACTGCGAGCAGCGAGTTGACCTCATCGTCTTCTGCGCGGCTTTGGATGCCTAATATCCCCTGGCCGACCGCGGGCAAACACACGTGTGGCGAAAGGTATTCGGTGATCCGCTCGCCCCAGCCCATCCGGTGCAAACCGGCCGCGGCCAGCACAATCGCGTCCAACCCCTCTTCGTCGAGTTTACGCAGCCGAGTGTCGATGTTCCCGCGAATGGACCGAGTCTCCAGGTCCTTGCGGCAGGCTTTGAGCTGGGATGCCCGCCGCAAGCTGGACGTGCCGACCACCGCGCGCTCCCGCAACTCGCCAAACTTCAGTCCCGAGCGGGAAATGAGCACATCCCGCGCGTCTTCTCGCTCTGGAATCGCCGTGAGCGCAAGACCGGGGGCGAGTTCCGCAGGGACGTCTTTCAGGCTGTGGACCGCGAAGTCTGCCTCGCC